>NZ_JACGAS010000032.1:0-16008 GCF_020138135.1 Campylobacter sp. RM12647
AGAAACAGAAGAACAAATTAAACTTAATAATATAATTGCAAAACTTAAAAAATCACAATCTTTAGATAATAACGAAAAAGAAATATTACAAAAATTTAATATCCAAAACATAAGTAATGAATTAAAAATAAGCGAAGATAAATTAAAAGAATTAATTACAAATGATAAGCTAGGAGATTTTATAGATTTTACGAAAGAATTTAAAAAAGATTTAAGCGATACAAGATTAATTGATATTAAGGTTTGATATTAGGAGATTTTATGAGAATTAGTGGTTTTGATGTTGATATTTCAAAAGTATTTGATACTAGCTATCATAAGGCGAATTTGAGTAATTTTCACAATTTAAATCAAGAGCAAATTAATGCTATAAAAGATGATATAACAAATCAAAATTATGCTTTAAAAACAAGTGATAAAGACAATATAAATGTTGTTTTTAGTTTTGATAATAATACTCAAGGAGTTAATCTTAGTCAAAATACTATTGAAAAATTAATGGCTCATTTTGATAAAACTGATTTTATCTTAAGTGATGATAAGCTTATTTTAAATGGTAATGCTGCTAATTTTGTCTCAAGCTGGTTTAAAACAATTGCTTATGATTTAGGACTTGCAAAAGCTGATAGTAATCAAGATGGTAGGATAAATAATGATGAATTAAGTAATGCAAGGCTTGAAGTTGGGGTTTATGGTGAGTTTAATGGATATATTTATGTAGTAAATAAATTAAGTGATGAAAGATTTATAAATACTAAAACATATGATAAATTAACTTTAGAAATTGGCACAAGTATTAGTGAGTATTTAGATAGTGTAATATCTAGTGATAGGGATTTTGATGGGGTTTTGAGTTTTGCTGAGATTAATTTTGAAAATATTAGCGAAGAACAAGATTATAAAAGTGAATTAAAAGAGAAAAATACAGATATAAAACGCTATCAAAATGAATTTCAAAGGTCAATTGCTTATTTTGCAAAAGAAGGTCAAAGTACCGAAGAAATCAAAAACAAGCAAAAAGAAAAAGAATTAGAACAAGCCGAGCTTTTAGCAAAACTTATGCAAATAACTCAAAAAATCAAACAACAAGGTTTAAATTCACTTACAAGTGATGATAATAAAATCTTAGAAAAATTAGGCAAAAGTGCAAATGCGATTGCAAATAGTGTAGAAATTGACTTAAGTATTAGTGTGGTAGAAGATTTAGTAAATAACAAAATCTTAGATATAAAAGTCTAGTTTTATGATTTTATTTATGCTTAAAATTAAGTTATTTTGATACTTATATAAAATCTTAGAATTTGAAATTCTTATTTTAAATTCTAGAATTTCAAATAAGAATTTCATCAAACTATAAAGTATTTTTGAGCATCATCTTTGCTAAGTGCATTAGCAAAATAATTATTTTGCATAAATTCACAATCTTTATTAGTAGGATTTTTTGCATATGCAAGTGCTAAAGAACAAGCAAGTTTAATATCTTCTAAACTAGCGTCATTGTCAAGTAAAGAAATAGCACCTATTAAATCGGTTCTAATTTCGCTCATTTTTATCTCTTCATTATCTAATAATTTTAAGATTTTTAGACCTTCTTCTTCATTTCTTGAAATTATCATTTTAGCACCATTTGGCAGTCTTAAATGTCTTCCATATCTTAACAATTCAGCGTTTTTACTATCTAGCGTTTTGTATTTTAGATAATCTTGGATTTTGTTTTTATATGCTTGTAAGGTTAGCAAACACCCACCAGCAGGGCTTTCATAATCACTATAACCATAAACTTTTGCAAGTTCCATTTGTCTAGTTCTACCCCTACCACTAAAATCAAATAATTTTTCTCTATCAACCCAGCCTTTAAGTTCAGGCATAGTAGGTGCTAGTAATTTTGCACTAAGTGGGCGTAAAATGATATTATTTAAATCTTCGCTAAGTTTTGCAACACTATTTAATGCTTGTGCTCTTTGGCTCATTGGACGCTGACCTAGCACTTCTCCACTAATTACAAAAGAAGCACCTAAATCATCACACATACTAAGAGCAGTTTTAAACATATACCCATGACAATCAATGCAAGGATTAATAGCCTTGCCATAGCCATATTTTGGATGTAACAATACATCTTGCAAGTATTTACTACTAATATCAACAACCCTAAAACTAGCTCCAGCCATATTTGCACGACGCTCTAAAAGGGCGAAATTCTTTCCGCCAAACCCTGTATCAATGTGAATAGCTTCAACTTCTATTCCTTGCTTTGCAATGGTAGTGATTGATAACATACTATCAAGACCACCACTAAATAAAGCTAATGCTTTCATTTATTCTCCTAATTTTCTTATATTATCTTTAAGCCTTGCTCTTTCATCATCGCTTAATTGCTTATTATGATTTGCTATTAGTTCTACTAGGCAATGATAAGCCTTTTTTAAACCATCATTACTATGAATTAATTTATGATTTTTTATTAATTCTTTAGCGTAATTTTTAAAAAGCAAGGCGTTTAGGATATTACAACTTGCGTAATAATTGGCTAAATTATTAAAAAATACTAAGATATTATCTACTTTTTTAGTAGGGTGAATATTGTTTAAAAACTCTAGCATATTAGCATTTGCGTAGTTTTTATTTAATACATCATCAATTAAATTATTATGAAAATATTCTCTTAAAATAAGAATATTAAAATTAGCTTTTGAAATAGCTAGAAAATAAATTATCGCATCTTCTAAAGAATTGCTTTGAGTTTGTTTAGCTTGTGGTTTTTTATCTATTACTTTTGCTTTTATTCCGTTTAATAAATCAAAATCAAGCCCATAATTTTCGCAAAATATTTTAAGATGAGTATTGGCTAAAAATTTATCAATAGTATTGGTGTAATTTAGCACGGCTGAATATGCTTGTTTGATTAAAAATGGCTCAATTTTGCTTATGCTTAATTTGTCTATATAATCTAAATTCAATTCTTTTTTAAATATATATTCAATACAAAAACTAATTATATTAATAGTATTATTTAGTTCGGTTTTTAGCTTTAATTCTTCATTATTTTCAATGTATTCGCCTGGGTCTTTATATGTTTTTAGCCTTATTACTTCGGCGTTGTAGCCAAATTTACTCAATAAAACTCCCGCTTTAAAAGCAGCTGCATTTCCCGCTGCATCTTTATCAAAGCATAAAGATACAAAACAATCTTTTTTAATTAATTTTAAATGCTGCTCTGTTAGTGCAGTTCCTAGCACTGCTACTGAATATGTAAGTCCTGCTTTATGAAGACTTATTGTATCCATATAGCCTTCGCAAATTATCATTCTTTTGTGTTTATTAATATCATTTTTTGCTAGATGATAAGCGTAAAATATACTACTTTTATCAAATAGTTTTGAAGCGGGAGAATTTACATATTTTGCAGGATTTTGTGGATTTAATGTGCGTCCTCCAAAACCTACTAAATAACCTGTATTATCGTAGATTGGAAAGGTAATTCTTTCTATAAAAGATGGATAAATTCCATTATCGTTTTTTTTAACTACCCCTTCTATTAATGCTTGTTCTAAAGCTATATTTGATTTTTGCAAAATCCTTAAAGTATCATTTGCACTTGGTGCATAGCCAAGATTAAACTTAATTCTTAAATCCCTTGTGATTTTTCGCTTTTCAAGATAGGCAATCAAATTCCCACGGATATTTAATTCACTTATATAATATTCGTTGAGTATTTTACAAGCGTCGTTGTTTTGAATAATTTTTGTTTTTTTATCATCTTCTAAAATAAAGCCATAAATATTTGCTAATTCTTTTACTGCTTCTATAAATTCTAAATTATGATATTTTTGCATAAAGCTAATAGCATCACCATTCGCCCCACACCCAAAGCAGTGAAAATATCCTTCATTTTCACGAACAGCCATACTAGGATTTTTATCAGCGTGAAACGGACATACGCACATATAATTCGCACCATTTTTATGCACGGGAATGTAGTTTGAAATCAAATCAACAATGTTAATGCTATCTTTTAATCTTTGAATGCTCTCGTTTGTAATCATAAAAGTATTATATGTATAATTAATTAATTTTATTTAAAGGATATTAGTGGATTTAATACTTAGCTATTATAGAAATCCTATTTTTGGAATTTTAGTTTTAATTAGCCTTGTTTTAATTATTGCTTTAGCTCAAATAATTTTTGCAAGTTTAAAAGAAAATCAAACTAATAAAAATATCAAAAAATATCTTGCTAATTTTAATGCAATTGAGCCTAAGTATTTAAGTAGTTTAAGTTTTGATGAAAGGCTTAATTTAGCTAATGGATTTTTTAAAGCTTCAATGTTTTTAGAGTGTAAATATGTTTTGATTAATTTATTAAATGAATTTGCAAATGATAAAGATTTATTATACTTATTATCTGTTTGTGATTTAAGGCTTGGATTATTAAACGACGCTAAACAAAATTTATTAAAGATTTTAAAATCTCGTGCTAGAGATGAATTAGCACTACTATGTCTTGGATATATTCATTTTAAATTAAACGAAATCAATGAATGCAAAGAAGTTTATAAATGTTTGTGCGTTTTAGGGGATTATGAAAAAGATTTAGAATTTATAAATAATTATAAAAGCTTTAATACTAAAAGTTTTAAAGAAATTAAAATTGATAATGAAACAATAAATCCAAATAATATCAGTCAATTTTATTTATGTAAAAATTGCTCTTCACAATCTATTTTTTACACTCCGTTTTGTTCGCAGTGTTTTAAGTGTGATACAATGCAAGCTAATTTAAGGATAAGGATATGAAAAAATTAACGATTTATACTGATGGGAGTTGCCTTAAAAATCCTGGAGCAGGGGGTTGGGCTTGGATTATTATAGATAATGATTTAATCATTAAAGATAGTGGTGGAGATAAGCTTACAACCAATAATATTATGGAATTAAGTGCCTGTATTAACGCTTTAAAAAGCTTAAAAGAACCTTGCAAGATTGATTTATATAGCGATAGTCAATATGTAGTTAAGGGTATTAATGAATGGCTTAGTGGTTGGGTTAAGACTGATTTTAAAGGCAAAAAAAATGTTGAATTATGGAAGAGTTATTTAGAAGTTAGCAAAATCCACGATATTAATGCAATTTGGGTTAAAGCTCATAATGGCGATAAATACAATGAAATGTGTGATGAACTAGCTAGAAGTATGGCACTTGAGTATGAAAATAACACTATAAATGCTAATGTAGTGCTAGAAAAAAGAATTTCAAAATATCATAAAATTGAAGAAAAACTAGGATATAAATTTAAAAACGAAACCCTATTAAATCAGGCTTTAACTCATAAAAGTTTTAGCAAAACTCATAATGAAAGGCTTGAGTTTTTAGGCGATGCTGTGCTTGATTTGATAGTAGCAAATATTTTATACAAGGATTTTTCTCGTTATAGTGAAGGGGATTTAAGCAAATTAAGAGCAGCTTTAGTGAATGAAAAGTCTTTTGCAAAAATTGCTAGTTATCTTGAAATTGGAGAGTTTTTGCAATTATCAGTATCTGAAGAAAATAACGGCGGAAGAAAAAAACCAAGCTTATTATCAGATGCTTACGAAGCAATAATAGGTGCAATTTATTTAGAAAGTGGATATGAGATTGCTTGTGCTGTTGGCTCTAAGATATTAAATGAAGTTTTTCCTAAGATTGATATAGAATTAATTAAAGACTATAAAACAAAATTACAAGAAAAAACCCAAGCAATAATGGCTCAAACCCCTGAATATAGGATTTTACACACAAAAGGGCCTGATCATAAAAAAGAATTTGAAATAGGGCTTTTTTTAAATGATGAATTATTTACAAAAGCAATGGGCAATAGCAAAAAAGAAGCAGAGCAAAGTGCTGCTAAATTAGCGTTAGAGAAGTTAGAAGATGAATAGTTTTGGAACATTTTTAAAATTTAGCACTTTTGGAGAAAGTCACGGAAAAGCAATTGGAGTGGTTATTGATAACTATCCTGCAGGGGTTAGAATTGATACTGATTATATAAATTCCTTGCTTAAATTAAGACAAGGTGGTGGAGCGTTTAGCACTCCTAGAAAAGAAGCTGATGAAGTTAATATTATTAGTGGAGTATTTAATGATATTAGCACAGGTGCTCCAATTTGTGTGCTAGTAGAAAATAATAATACAAGAAGTAAAGATTATAAAGAGCATTTACGCCCTGCACACGCCGATTTTACATATTATGCAAAATACGAGCATTTTGATTATCGTGGCGGTGGTAGAAGTAGTGCTAGAGAAAGCGTAGCAAGGGTTATTGCAGGTGCTTTTGCTGATTTAATATTAAAAGAATTTAACATTAGAACTTATGCTAGTATTTGTGGGGTAGGTGGTGTTAGTTTAGATGAGTTTAAATTCAGTGAAGAAGAGTATAAAAGGGCTTTAGAAAAAGATTTTAATGCTTTAGGTGATGATTTATTTAAAGAATTATTTAAAGATGAAATCACAAAGGCAAAGAATAACAATGATAGTGTAGGTGCAAGTGTTAGTATAGCAGCATTTGGCGTAATGGCAGGGCTTGGAGATGGGCTTTATGATAAATTAGATGCTAGAATTGCTAGTGCGTTTATGGGATTAAATGCTGTAAAATGTGTTGAAATTGGAGCAGGAAGAAAGCTTAGCTCAATGAATGGCTCTTTTGCAAATGATGAGATTTTAGGCGTTAGCAATGATGAATTAATGCAAAATCAAAATAGCTCTATTTTAAAACAAAGCCCTAATTTTAAGTCATTTAAAGTAGCAAAAACTAATATTAATAAGCCTTTATTTTTACATACTAGACATAATTTTAGTGGTGGAATTATCGGTGGGATTAGCACAGGAGAGAGTATTTATATTAAAGCTCATTTTAAGCCAACTCCATCAATTTTTAAAGAACAAACTATGTTAAATAAAGACTTTAGCCTAATAAAAGATGCAATTTATGGAAGGCACGATCCTTGCGTAGGTGTTCGTGGAGCTGTTGTCTTAAAAGCTATGCTAAGTTTTATAATAGCTGATTTTTTAATGTTAAATTCATCTGCTAAAATAAGCAATCTTAAAAAAATCTACAAAGGAGAATAAATGCCAATAATTAATGTAAAATTAGCAGCACCAATGCCAAATAAAGAAAAATGCGAAGAAATAATAAGTGATTTAACAAATTATTTTGAAACAAAATTAGGCAAAAAGCGTGAGAGAATAGTGGTAATGCTAGAAGAAATTCCGCAATCTCATATAGGTTTTGGCGGAAGAAGTGTTGAAACTATTAATAATGCTGATTTTGTTAATAATTTTAAACTTGACGATGATAGATAAAAAGCTCCCTAATTTAAGGGAGTAATTATGGAAATTTTATTAATTATATTATTTGCTATTGTAATTTTTCTTTCAGTAATTTATGGGTTTTTTATTTTATATGGAAAGCCTTTAAAATTCTTTATGCTACTTTTCCTTTAATATCTTTAGCGATTTTTACAATCTTATTTTTATTATTTATCAAAAAAAATAAAAAACTAAAATTCAAAACTTTTTTAATCATTAGCCTAATAATTATTAGTTTTGAAATGCTTTTTATTAGACCTGTGGTTGATTATTCTAGTTTTAATAATTTTAGTTATGTTTTAAAAGCAATTATGAAAAAGACTTGCAAGGATATTGTGTAAAAGAAAATAAGATTTTAAGTAAAGACGAGCTTTTAAGAATAGCTACTAATGATTTTTTAGATAAAACTATAGTTTATTATAAAAATATAGCTAATAAGTATTAAAAAGACAGGATTTATTTTTATATCCTTGATGAGGTTAAGGAATTTAATGATTTAAAATTATTTGATTTAGAAAAATTACAACAACACAAAATAAACACTAAAAACTATTTAGCAAACTTACCAAAACTATTAAAAAAACCATTATTTTTATCTACTCCTTATAGTTTTGATATTGTATTTTTTAATGAAGGATTTAAGATAAATAATGGATATTTAGAGTTTTTATATACCAGAACAGATAGTGCTAACATAACTCATCAATTAAAATCTAGCATAGAAATAGACAATTGTGGCAATACCAATAGAGCTATTGATGAAGAGCCTTGTTTTGATTTTTTTGGCTGCAAATATAGATATAATTTATAAAATTATAAGAATTTTAATTAGGATTTTAAAAACTAAAATTTTTAATCAAATTCTTGCCGAAATATCATATTTTGTCATTAAAACTCATAAAATTTCTTTTAATTATATTACTTAACAATAATTATTGAACTATCATTATATATTTAATCAACATATTAGCATTGATATAATTTGTTACAAGTATAAAAAATATAAAAATAATATTTATAAATTCTAAGAAATTTGTATTTGATTATAGGATAGAAATAAATTTGTTAAAATATATTTATTTTAAGTCTTGTTTAAGATAGGGGGGGGGGTAAAATACTGCCTTAATTTTATTTAAGGAGTTTTAATGAAAATTTTACCTGATGAAAAAATCATCTATAAAAAACGTGGAAGTTTTAAAGCTTTTTTTGACTGTTATGTCTATTCTAGAAAATATAAAGAAGTTGATAGTGCTTGGATATCTTGGTTTACACGCTTATGTTTATTGTTTTTAGTTTTTGCTATGTGGATGGTTTATGGTTTTTATGGTATTAAAACAGATATAGACTTAGAATTGATAAAAATTTTATTATGTATTGAATTAAATATTTTCTTAATTCCTTTATGGATACAAGTATTTAAATATATAAGCCGTTGCAATAGTCAATTTGACATAATAACTAGAGTATTAGGAAGCAGTATGGTTACAGGTATTGCTATAACCTTAACATTTGCTGTATTTAAAAACATAACTTTATCTCAAACTCACTTATTGTTAGGTATGCTTTGTGCAACATTAATTGTTGTTCTATCTATGTTGTATTGGTTATGTAAAGTAAAATCATCTTTAATAATCATAACAAATAAAAGAATGTTAATAAAAACAGGCATTATTTTTCAAGATTCAACCATTACAGATCTTAAAAGAATTGCAACTATTGACGTAAAACAAAGTGTTATTGGAAGTATTTTTAGATGTGGCGCTTTAGCCTTTCATGGTTACGGAATAGGTGGTTTTTGCTTGCCCTTTATGTCAAGTCCTACTGCATTACGTGATGAAATTTTAAAAGCTCAAAATGGTATAAATAATGATGAGCAAAAAATATACGATGAAGCGCTAGATGAATATTAAAAATAATTGTTAGTTTATATTATGTTACAGCATTATTTATTATTGCTTGTTCTGATAATAAAGCGAAAGAAAATAATGCTAATAATGAAATAAATAATAAGATCATTGAAGTCAATAAAATTAATCAATATATATTCAAGGTTAGCATTTAAGATAAGACTGAAGAAAATTTTTTGACTAAACATTACGAAACAACAAGATATTTAATTATGACAGCTAAAGATGATATAGAAATTACAAAAATTACAGCAAATCGTGGTGCTTGTGAGGTTCAAAATATGAATTACGGCTCATATATTGGTAATAATGTTATATCAGTAGAAATTCTGGCTAAAACATATTATAAAAATTATTAGATATTTACCCTAATTTTGTGCTTATCTAGGTGATTGTAAGGCATTAATAAAATGGCTGGAGTTGAGTGGAGATTATAAATATTTTTATAATATTTGGTTTAATATACTAGAAAAAGGAAATCAAAAATATATTAGATCTTGTAAAAAAGCTAAGGAACAAGCTCAAGGAAACTACTATTATGATTATAAGTTACCTATGAAATTCGGTAAAACTGCAAAATTTTCTATAAGCAAATGTTCTGAAATTTTAGAAATTACAATATTTACAAACAAAGGTGATTTTACATATATATTTTAGAATATTTTTAATATTATTTCAAATTCTAAGATTTATCTAGAATTTGAAATATTTACTTGCAATTTAAAATATATCTTAATTTATAATCTTCAAAATGTTTTGGATAAGGGACACTTACTTTAAAGCTTTTTGATGCGTTTTCATTGATAATCCCTTCTATTTTAAAATCATGAGAGTAAAAATTGCGAATTTTATTAAGTTTTAATGGGTCAAAGCCTTTGCTTAAATCAAATATACTTCCATCTACTTTTTTAATACCAAGGTTTATTATTCCAATATTTAATTCACAGGTTTTTACAGGGACTTTTCCATTATTATATATTTGACCACTAATTACTACTTCATTTGCTGATTTATAGTCTTTTTGATTTCTTAATTCTACACTTTTTAAAAAGCTATCTATGGTAAGAAGAGTTGAATATCCAAAAATCAATACAAAAATTATGAGTGTAAAAGAAAAGGTATAAAGTTTGTTTTTTTCTTTAAAAAAATAAATAATTAAAAATTGTGAAAATATATAAACTACAAAAGCTGCAAATATTACAAAGATATGAAATTGCGATAAATACATAAATATCTCCTAAAAACAAGTAATTAAAGTATCAATTGTATATTTTTTAACATTACTAGGTATTAATAAATAAGATTTTTCATATGAATTTTTTGGAATATCTTTTAAAATAATTTCTGTTGTTTTTAATGGTTTTAAGGTATTTTTGATTAGTTCTAAGTTATTTTTGCTGATTTTTTTTATATTGAATTTAATTTTGCATATTTTAAAATCTCTTTGAGATTTGTTATGTAATTTAAAATCTAAATATATATTATCGCTGAAAATTAATTTATCATTTTTGATTATTTCAAGTTCTGCTGGACGATATGTAGCATTTATATAGTTTTCTCCAATAAAAAACAATACAAATTCTAAAACAATACCTACTATGATTAAAAATATTGAGAAAGTTGGCAATTTTCTTAAAAAAATCGCAAGAATTAAAATCACTATAAAAAATAAAAAACAAAGCCCAAGAAGAATTAAATCTTGGGCATAGAAATTCGCTAGATAAAAATGAATAGTATCTAATAATTTTTGCATTAATTATTAAGGCTGGTTGTCTTTTTTGTGCTTGCATTATCTAGCCAAATATTAGGCACAGCTCCGCCAGGTGTTAAGAAAATCTTAGCATCATTATTAACCTTTAAAGCTTCGTTAAATTCTTTTTGGGTTTCAATTTGCTTTAATTCTAATAATTCTTTACTTATACTTTTTGCGATTTCTCTATTTGCATAAGCTTGTGCGTCTGCTTCTATTTTTTGTGCATCTGCTTTACCTTGTGCTTCAATAATCGCAGCTTTTGCTATACCTTCTGCAAGTGCAGCTTTTTTAAGTGCTTCTTGATTTGCACGCTCAACTTCATATTTTGTTCTTTCTGCTTCTTGTTTAGCTATTTGAACTTTTTCAATTTGCTCTTTAACATTTGTTGGTAGTATTATCCCACGAAGTTTTACACTCTCAAGTAATACAGGTTTATTATCTTGAGCGTCTATGCTTTTTCTTGATTCAAGTTCAATTGAAGCAGCGATTTCATTACGCTTTATAGGTAATTCTTCAGCTGTATATTTTCCAACCACACTTCTTACAACTTCTAAAATAACAGGGTCTATAATTTTATTTTCCCAATCAAGCCCCCATTGAGCTATAGTTTGAGGTGCATTGCTTGCATCTAAGCGATATTGCACTGTTATATCTACTGATACAGGCAAGTTTCTAGCATCAACAACCGTGATTGATTCTTTATTGATTATGCTTTCTCTACCATAAGTTCTTTCACTCGCACCTTCAACGCTAGCATAATTTATTTGTCTTACTTTAGTGTCTACAATTAAAACTTTTTGAAAATACGGGATTATAAAGTGAAAACCAGGTTGAAGAGCTATCGGATCATACTTACCAGTAGTTGATCTAATACCTACTTGTCCTGAATTTACAACTACAAATGGCTTAGCTATTACTACTATTAAAAATATAACAACAGCTGCAATTATTACTCCGTTAAATTTACCAAAACCTTTAAAATTAAAATCAATATTAAAATCTGTTTTTTTATTGTCATTTTTTTTGTTTTTATTGAAATAATCATTTAAATCTGCTGGCATTTATACTCCTTGTTAATTGATAAAGAAAGCATTTTACATTGTATAAGTTTATAATTAGAAAAAAGATTTTATAAAAGATAGTCTTATTGTTAATAAAATTAAAAGTTAAAATCAAATTCTTATTTTAGATTCTATATATTATAAAGTTTAGAGCGATAATTCGCTCTAAAAATTAAATATAAGTTAGCCAAGAAGCGTATTTTTCATTTCTTCCATATACTATATCAAAGAAAGCATCTTGGATTTTTTTAGTAATTTCTCCACGAGCCCCATTTCCTATTACTCTATGATCTAGTGAATTAATAGGAGTAATTTCAGCTGCTGTTCCTGTAAAGAATGCTTCATCACAAACATAAACTTCATCTCTACTAATTCTTCTTCTTTCTACACTAATACCTAAATCTTTTGCAATTTTTAAAACAGAATCTTGAGTGATTGATTTTAGAGCATAATCATTTGGTGGAGTGATTAATACGCCATTTTTAACCATGAAAAAGCACTCGCCTGTGCCTTCTGCTATAAATCCTTCTTCATCACACATTAAAGCTTCTTCAAAACCTGAATTAATAGCTTCATATTTAGCCATCATTGAGTTTAGATAGTTTGCACTTGCTTTTGCTTTATTGAAATTTGCTTTTGTGCTATTTCTCATTAATGATGAACAACATACTTTAATACCTTTATTAAGTCCATCTTCTCCTAAATAAGCACCCCATTCCCAAGCTGCAATACCTACTCTAACAGGAGCTTTTGCATGATAAATTCCCATAATACCATCGCCTAAGAAAATTAAAGGGCGAATATATGTATTTGAATTAAAATTATTGCGTCTTAATAACTCAATTTGGGCATCTTCTAATTCTTTTTGCGAAAATGGTGGAGTAATTGCAGTGATTTTTGCACTTTCTAATAATCTTTTAGTGTGATCTTGCAATCTAAAAATAGCCATACCATTTTCTGTTTTATACGCTCTTGTTCCTTCAAATACTGCGTTAGCATAATGTAATGAGTGAGTTAAAAAATGAACTTTTGCATCAGCAAAGTTAATAATTTGTCCATCCATCCAGATGTAATCAGCTTTAATTGCCATACTTTTTCCTTTAAATTAAATTTTGCGAAGTTTAACAGATTTTTCATAATAAGTATTTATTTTTTTTACCTAGAATTAAAAATTAATAAGGAGAAAAAATGGTAACAGATAAAAATTATTATTTAAATAGAAGAAATTTTTTAAAATTAGGTGCAGGAACTATAGTTTCAAGCCAAGCAATAGCTGAAGAATTAGCAAAAACTAATCTTGATTTAGTTCCAAGTGATAGTGAATATGCTTATAATTATGTTAATTTTTATGAGTTTAGCACAAACAAAAGCGAATGCGTAAGATTAGCTAGCAAATCAAGCTTAAATGATAAAGCTATTTCAATTGAGATAGGTGGTTTGTGTGAAAACCCAATGACCTTAACTGATTTATCAGCTTTTAAAATTGTTGAAAGGGTTTATAAACTACGCTGCGTAGAAGCTTGGAGTATGAATTTACCTTGGCAAGGATTTGAATTAAGAGAATTGATTAATCTTGCAAAGCCAACAAGTGAAGCAAAATTTGTTAAATTTACAAGTTTATATGACCCTGATATTTTTCCTGATCAAAGATTTAATGGAGTATTGGATTATCCTTATGTAGAAGGATTGAGATTAGATGAAGCAATGCACCCGCTAACATTACTTGCAACAGGACTTTATAAAGAAAAATTAAAAGCTCAAAATGGAGCTCCAATTCGCTTAGTTGTTCCTTGGAAATATGGTTTTAAATATATTAAATCAATTGCTAAAATTGAATTTACTAAAGAACAACCTGTTAGCTCATGGGAAAAATACAATCCGAATGAATACGGCTTTTATGCAAATGTTAATCCAAATGTCCCACATCCTAGATGGTCTCAAGCATCGCATAGGGTTTTAGGTAGCTTTTTTAAAGAAGATACACAATTATTTAATGGTTATGAAGAAGAAGTTGGGTATTTATATAAAGATTTAGATTTAAGAAAGAATTTTTAATGATTATTGTAATTAAAATTCTTTTAGTTTTAGTGTCTTTTGGGTATTTTATATCATCTGTTTTATTAGGATATGATTATGTAAAAGATATTTATAAAGCAAGTGGGCAACTTGCTTTAATATCTTTATTTTTAAGTATTGCTTTACCTAATAAATTCTTAGTTTTTATAAAGTTTTTTGGTAAATTAGCTGGATTTTTTGCAATATTGCATTTTTTAAATTTTGTTATAGTAGATAATCAATTTAATATAAAAATATTATTTACAAATACTATTGCAATAAGAAATCTTTTAGGATTAATTGCATTTATTTTTATGATTTTAATGTTTTATAAAAAGTATTTAAATTATTCTAATTTTGTGTTTTTACTAGCGGCATTTCATTATTCTTTAAGTGTGAAAATTCCTGAAACATTGCATTATTTAGTTATATTAGTGGCATTTTTATTTTTATTTAGGAGTAAAAATGATATTCGGAAAGATTGATTATATTAATTTATTACCACTGCATTTTTATTTAAAAAGCTCAAAATTACCAAGCTATGTAAAAAAAAGCATAGAGTATAAAAAAGATGTTCCTGCAAAATTAAATAAAGCATTGAAAGAAAAAAGATTAGATTGCGCAATTATTTCTAGTATTGAAAGTAAAAGGTCAAAATATAAGAATTTAAATATAGGAATTTGCGCTAACAAAAAGGTATTAAGTGTATTAGTTGAAAAGAACTCAAATGCACAAAATGATAAAGCATCAGCCACTTCAAATGCTTTAGCTAAGGTTTTAAAATTAAATGGTAAAGTAATTATTGGAGATAAGGCACTAAAAGAATATGTAAATAATAAAGAAAAATACATTGATATGTGCGAAAAATGGTATGAATTAACTAAATTGCCTTTTATGTTTGCAAGGTTTTCAAGTATTAAAAATCATAATAGTGCAAAAAGAATTTTAAAACCTTTTATAAGAAAAAATCTAACTGCAAATCAAAGAATAAAAATACCTAATTATATTTTAGATTATTATTCAAATACAAGAAAAATTAGTAATGATGATATTAAAAACTACCTAAAATATATTTATTATAAAATTGGGAAAAAAGAATTAAAAGCGTTGAGTATTTATACTAAAAAAATATATATTTAGTGGCATTTAAAAACGCCACTAAATTGGGTAATTATTTCTTTTTCTTACCACATTTACCAGTTTTGCAAGCTGTTGCAGCAACTTTTTCTTTTAACACGCTGCTAACTTTGAATTTAACAACTTTAGTTGCTGGAACTTTAATTTCTTTACCTGTGCTTGGAACTCTTGCTGTTCTTTCTGCTCTATCAGTTGTTGAGAAAGTTCCAAAACCATTAAATGGAATTGATTCGCCTTTTTCTAAAGACTCAGCTAGTGCTTCAAATACAGCATTTACTGCAGTTGTAGCATCTTTTTTAGTAATTTCTGCTTTTTCAGCAACTAATGAAATAAAATCTGCTTTAGTCATCTAAAACTCCTTAATATTGATTAAAAGCCCTATTTTACAATAAAAAAACAATATTTAGCTAAAAAACAAAAAAAATATTAGTATTTGTGTAAAAATATAGCAAAATTAGTTTTTAAATAGCATAGTTGGCAAGTTTAATACGCAATTTATTAGAAATATTTTTAATTTTATAAAATTTTAAGCAAAAATATATATAATTTGCTTTTTTTATTCACGCTTAGGTAGCTCAGCTGGCTAGAGCGCTGGTCTCATAAGCCGGAGGTCGGGAGTTCGAGTCTCCCCCTAAGCACCATTTCATAACTTCAAATAATTTTTCCAATTTAATTTTTTATAGTTTTTATATTTTTTTGATTTTTATTAGAAAACTCGTTTTAAATATAAGAATTTAAAACGAGTAAGAAA
>NZ_JACGAS010000033.1:0-15752 GCF_020138135.1 Campylobacter sp. RM12647
CTTTTTCTAGTAATATCCCCGCCGTAGCATTTAGCAGTAACATTTTTACCCATTGATTTTACATTTTCACGAGCTATGATTTTATTACCTATACTTGCTTGAATTGCTACTTCAAATAATTGTCTAGGCACAATATCTTTCATAGCTTTTACTAAATCTCTACCTTTGCTTAAAGCCTTTTGATTTGGCACGATAATGCTTAACGCATCAACTGCTTCTCCAGCTACTTTTATATCAAGTTTTACTAAATCTCCCACTCTATAATCACAAAATTCATAATCAAAACTAGCATATCCACGAGTAAGTGATTTTAATTTATCATAAAAGTCCATAATAATCTCATTCATAGGTATATCGTATTCAAGCAATACTCTATTTTCTGTTATATAATCCATTTTTGTTTGTATTGCACGGCGATTATTTAAAAGAGTAATTAAATTTCCTAAAAACTCGCTAGGAGTTATTATGGTAGCTTTTACATAAGGCTCTTTTATGTGGTCTATTTTATTTACAGGTGGTAAGTCGCTTGGGTTTTGAATATTTAATACACTTCCATCGGTTAAATTAACTTCATAAGTAACACTAGGAGCGGTTGCTATTAGATCCAAATTAAACTCACGCTCTAAGCGTTCTTTTATAACTTCCATATGCAATAAACCTAAAAAGCCAACCCTAAAGCCAAAACCTAAAGCAAGTGAAGTTTCTGGCTCGTATGAGATTGAACTATCGTTTAATTTTAATTTATCTAAAGCATCTCTTAAATCTTCAAATTTATCAGTTTCAATCGGATAAATCCCTGCAAATACAAAGGCTTTTGCTTTAGCAAAACCTTCAATTGGCTCTGTTGCTTTATCTTTTGCTAGGGTTATTGTATCTCCTACGCTAATTTGTGCTATGTCTTTTAATCCTAATACAACGATACCAACTTCTCCTGCTTTAATTGTATTTGTTGGCATTGGATTTAGTGGGTGTGGATAGCGTAAATCTAATACATTATGCTTTACGCCTTCGTGCATTAAATATATTTCATCGTTTTTATTAATCTCTCCATCCCTTACTCTAACTAAAGCTAAAGCCCCTAAATAGCTATCAAACCAGCTATCATAAATTAGTGCTTTTAGCTTATTTTGATTACTTTTTGGTGCAGGAATTCTCTCACAAATTGCTTGTAATAATTCAGCAATTCCTATCCCAGCTTTTGCACTAACTTCTATTGCATTAGAACAATCAATTCCTATTATATGCTCAATTTCAGCCTTTACTTTTGCAGGATTTGCTGCGGGTAGGTCAATTTTATTAATTACAGGAATTATTTCTAAATCATGCTCAATTGCCATATAAACATTCGCAATTGTTTGTGCTTGAACGCCTTGTGAAGCATCAACTACTAATAATGCCCCTTCGCAACTTGCTAAACTTCTACTAACTTCATACGAAAAATCCACATGACCTGGGGTGTCAATAAGATTTAAAATATAATTTTCTTTATTATAAGTATAATTTAATCTAACTGATTGAGCTTTTATAGTAATTCCACGCTCTTTTTCTATATCCATAGTATCCATTACTTGCTTACTCATTTTGCGTTGCTCTATAGCATTGCAAGTTGTGATTAAACAATCTGCTAAAGTGCTTTTACCATGGTCTATATGTGCTATTATTGAAAAATTTCTTATATTTTGCATTAAAGTTCCATTATTTTGATGTGATTTTTAATATTAACAAAAAATAATAAATTACAGATTGTAAAAAGGGCATAAAGCCCTTTTTTAGCAAAATTTCTTGTAATTTGTAGCTAGACCTGCAAGGCTAGTTTCTTTATATCTTGTATCCATATCCTTGCCTGTTTCATACATAGTTTTAATAACCTCATCAAGCCCAACGCTAGGAGCACTCTCTCTATCCATAGCCATTTTAGCTGCACTTACAGCCTTTATCGCTCCGAATACATTACGCTCAATGCAAGGAATTTGAACAAGTCCTGCAACAGGATCGCAAGTTAGCCCTAAATGATGCTCCATTGCAATTTCAGCAGCAGAGCAACAATCAATCGGACTTGCCCCCATACTAAAGGCAAATGAAGCAGCTGCCATTGAAGAAGCTGAGCCAATTTCTGCTTGACAACCAGCTTCAGCTCCACTTATACTTGCGTTTTTCTTAAACAATGAACCTATCGCCATTGATACTAATAAAAAGTCTCTAATGTCCTTTTCACTCATACTTTTTACATGTTCTTTTAAATATAAAAGCACAGCAGGAACTACCGCACAAGCTCCATTGGTTGGAGCAGTTACTACACGATTACCCGCTGCGTTTTCTTCTGAAACACTCATAGCATAAAGGCTAAAATAATCTATAAAATCCAAATCACCCTTACGATTTAAATTCTTATCATCTAAAAGCATTAATTTTTTGGCTAATGCAGGAGCTCTTCTTTTAAGCTTGATTGGTCCTGGTAGGATTAGTTCATTTGAATTAGCACCTGCTTTAAAACTATCTTGCATTGCTTCATAAATCTCTTTGCAATAATTATTTATATATTCTTCGCTATTAAAATTAAGTTCATAAAGCATTGCAATTTCGGCTATGTTTTTATTGTATTTATTACATAACCACAAAAGCTCCGTCGCACTATCAAAAGAATAATCATAATTTTTTTCTTGATTAGTTTGATTAGTTTTACTAATCTCATCTTCACTTTTAATAAAGCCACCGCCAACTGAATAATAAGTCTTAGATTTAACACAAGTATTATTTGAAAATGCTTCAATCGTTAAAGCATTTTCGTGATAGCTTTTAAATTCTTTAGAAAAAATAATATCGCTATTTTCATCAAAATCTATTTCAAATTCATTTCCTAATAAAAGCTTTCTTTCGTTTAATCTTAATAATACAACTTGTTTTTGTTCTGGGCTTATTGTTTTTACATTTAAGCCACTAAGACCTAAAACCACAGCAATATCGCTTAAATGCCCTTTACCTGTAAGTGATAAAGAGCCAAATAAAGTAACTTTTATCCTAGTAATTTCTTTTAAATTTAAACCTTTTAAAAACTCATTTCCCGCAACAAAAGGTCCAACTGTGTGCGAACTTGATGGACCAATGCCGATTTTAAAAATACTTAAGTTACTCATAAGTTCATCTTATAAATTACACTTGTAATTGTGATAATTCCCATAATAGCTACGAAATAACAAGCCGCACCATTTTTATAAACTCTTAGCTCTGGGATTTTATATATAGCATATACAGGCATTAAAAATAATATTACAGCAATAATAGGACCGCCTAAATCTTCTATAAATCCTAAAATACTAGGGTTATAGTAAGCTACTATTATCATAGTTACATACATAAATATAGTTGTAAAGGCATTATTTTTACTAACAGCTTTTCCGCTTACTTTTTTAATAAGTCCATTTAAGCCTTCTCTAGCACCAAAATAGTGCCCAAAAAAGCTAGTTAAAATTGCCAAAAATGCAACAGCAGGAGCACCATAACTTATAATATTTCCATCAAATTTATTAGCAAAATAGCTAAGGATTGGAATATTTGCATCTCTTGCAATAGCAAACTCATTTTTATCAAGACATAAAATACAAGAAAATACAAAAAACATAACAAATACTAATAAAAGCGTAGCGTTATTAAATAATATTTGCTTTCTTTTTGCGTCAGAGTTTTCTTTATACTCATTATATGTATTTAGGCTAAAAGTTGAAATCGCAGGAGAGTGATTAAAGCTAAATACTAATACAGGTAAAGTAAGCCATATTGTGCTAATAAATTCCTTTGCACTTGGAACTTCACCTAAAACTTCTAATTTCCAATGTGGAATTAGATAAAGTGAAAATAAAAATAGTATTAAGCATAATGGATACACAAGCCATTCACAAACTTTAGTAACTAAAGTTTCATTAGTAAACATTACAGCCATCATAATTGTAATTAAAACAATAGCCAAGATTAAGCGATTTGGCTCGGCTAAGCCTAATTGATTTACCATAAATGAGCTTATAGTATTTGTAATACCAACCCCATAAGCAAGACAAATAGGATAAATTGCAAAAAAGTATAAAAATGTAATCACAATTCCTACTTCTTTACCAAAATATTTATTCACAGCATCAGTAATATCTCCACCTTTAGTAGAGCCTACAAAATATGATAAGAATAAATGTGATAAATAAGTCATTGGGAAAATTAATACACACATTAAAACAATAGGCCAAAAGCCACCAGTTCCTGCACGAATAGGTAAGAATAAAATTCCAGCACCAACAGCAGTGCCAAACAATGAAAACATCCAACGATTGTCAAATTCGCTCCATTTTTTCATTATTACTCCTTAAAATAATTTAAAGCCGCTATTTTAATTATATTTATATAACTTATTATAAATTTAAATCAAACTTTTAAAATAAATGTTACAAAATGTAACAAAATATTAAAATTTATAAAAAATAATATGATTTTGATATTTATTATCTTTTATTTATTATAATGACTTCGTTTTTTTAAATTTAAAGGAGATATTATGAATTTATTACATCCAAAGAGCTTAAAAGACATTATTAAAAAGCCAGATAATCAAAAAAATCCTTTTGAAAGATTAATTATTGCTTGCGAAGATAAAAGCAGCAAACATAAGTAATTAACCAAAAACGCTTGAATTTATATATAATGATTTTTTGAAATTTTTTATTAAGGAGAGCGTTTGCAAAGTTTATTAGAAGAAATACATTTATTTTTAGATTTAATAAATGGTTATTTATATACTTATTTTTTAGTTTTTGCACTAATTATTGTAGGTATAATTTATTCTATCAATACTCGTTTTGCTCAGTTTAGATTGATGGGTAATGTTTTAACATTATTAAAAGAAAAGCAAGACAACAAAGACCATGTTAGTAGTTTTGAAGCTTTAATGATTTCAACTGCTTCAAGGGTTGGTATTGGAAATATCGCTGGAATTAGCACTGCAGTTGTAGTTGGTGGTGCAGGTGCATTGTTTTGGATGTGGGTAATGGCATTTATAGGCGGTGCAAGTGCATTTGCTGAAAGCACATTAGCTCAAATATATAAAAGTAAAGATGAAAATGGTTTTCGTGGAGGACCTGCATATTTTATTGAAAAAGGCTTAGGAAATAAATTTTTTGGTAAATTATTTTCAGTTATTTTAATTATTACTTATGCTTATGGATTTAATGGACTTCAAAGCCATACTATGACTTCAGCATTTGAGATATATTTTCCTGATAACTTTAGTAATGCAAGTATAATTATAGGGATTATTTTAAGTGTTGTTGCTTTTGCATTATTCTTTTCAAATTCAAAATCACTTGGAAAAGTAAGCTCAATTATTGTTCCTATAATGGCTTTTATTTATATTTTATTAAGCATTATTGCTATGGCTATGCACTATGATTTAATACCATCTGTGTTTAAAATGATTTTTAATAGTGCTTTTGATTTTCAAGCTATTTTTGGTGGATTTGCAGGTAGTGTTATAGTAATAGGAATTAAGCGTGGATTATTTTCAAACGAAGCTGGTATGGGTTCTGCTCCAAACGCAGCTGCAGCAGCAAATACAAGCCATCCTGTAAAACAAGGAATTATTCAAAGTTTTTCAGTGTTTATTGATTTAATTATATGTTCATGCTCTGGATTTTTAGTATTGTTCTCACAAAGTTACATTAATCAATTATCAACTGGCGAAACTAAATTAAATGCTTTACCTATGGTGCAACAATCAATGATGGAATATTATGGTACTTGGGGACTTCATTTTATAACTTTTGCAGTTATTTTATTTGCTGTAACTTCTTTAATCGGTAATTTTTACTATGCAGATGCAAATGTTAAAAACCTTACAAAAAATAATTTAAATGAATTAGTTTTTAAAATAAGTGCTGTTGCTATGGTATTTATTGGTTCTCAATTAGATTTAAAAGTAGCTTGGGATTTAGCAGATATTACAATGGCTGCAATGGCTTCTATAAATATCATTGCTATTTTATTATTAAGTCCTATTTTAATAAAATGTTTAAAAGATTATGATGAGCAAAAGAAAAGAGGTTTAGACCCTGTATTTAGCGCTAAAAAATTAGGTATTAAAAACGCTGAATGTTGGGATTAAGCAAGATTTGAATTAGGTTAAATCCTAATTCAAATTCTTTACCATTTATATCCAAATCCTATTCTTAAATCAAAATAATTAGGCACTTTACTTGAAACCTTGCAAATATCTTTATCGCAATTACTAGACTTTAATCCACTCGCTAAGGCTATATCAAATATATTAAAGAAATTAGCTCCCGTTGTAAGTATAGTCCCATAATCTTTTTTAATATCATAAGCTAAGCCACCCCTTAGATTAAAATAATCATTAAATTCGTATTTAACACCACCGCCTAGCATTTGAGATTTATTGTATTTATTTGATAAAGTTGTGTTTGTAACTAAATCAGTATCAAAAGCAAAAGTAAAATCACTATATTTATATGCTAATCCAAATCTTACTTGCGGATTTAATCTCATACTGCTTGAATGGAATTTGATTTTAGGATTATTTAAATTTTTAATAACCAATCCAGTAGAAAAATCATCAATACTATATAATGCTCCTATATCTATTCCAAAAGTATTTGTTGATTTTGCATTATGCAAATCATTTTTAATATTTATATCTTTAGAATTAACTCCATTCATATCTATTTTAATGCCTTTTTCTACTTGATATGCTTGAATATTCATATATTTTAAACTAGCACCTAAACTAAGCTCTCCATAAGGCATTATAAAACCATTTGCGTAGCTAATTGGCACTTCTGTTATCATTAGCATTGTTGTATTTAAAGGATTTTTTACACTATCTTGCATTGCTGAATGATTTAAATATTCTTCTTCGCTTACATTGGTTACGAATAGTTGTGAATTGCTTTTAAATAATTTTAAATAAATATATCTATCATCATCTTTTACTTTTATTATTAAACTACTTTTTTCTTTATTTAATGAAGCATAAGTATTAAGTGAAATCGTATTAAATAAGCTGACAGAAAAAGCACTTAAATCCCCTAAATTATTGTTATATTCTAAACCACTTAATATATTTAAATTAACTTCATTATCATAAACTGCATTATAAATTAATTCAATATCATTTAAGGTATTTTCATCAAGAAAGGTATCTAATTTAGTATCTCCAATATCTAACAATAAATCATCTAAATTAACATTACCATCTTTTGAATTCTTTATCACATCTAAGACATTTTTTGTATCAGTATCACTTATTATATTTGTTAATAATTTTGTATCAACGCCATTGTTATTTAATTCTTCATTTGTATTATTTGTTGAAGTTATTAGCTCGGTTTTTATTGTTGTAGATAATTCATCATTATCTTGCATTTTATTTTTTAAATCACTAATTATATTGTCTAGTTCATCTTTAGTTAAATTATCATCTAATTCATCTTTAAAAGTTTTTGCTAATAAGGCTAAATCTTCATTATCGCTATTTGTGTTTCTTAATATAAAATCATCTATAACACTACCAAAATTACCAAATTTTAAATTATTAGCTCTTGAATTGTTGTTTGGATTAAAAATATGCTTTATTTTGCTTATATTTGCTTCAATTTTTTTATTTATAGATTTATCAAGATTAGATAATTCTAAAAGATTTTTTTGATTATAATTTGCCCCAAAACTAAAATTAACCCCATTTTTAGAATAAATCAAACTAGCAGGATTATAATAAGCTGCAAAATCATTATCTTTAAGTGCAACTCCAGCATATCCCATACTCAAAGGTATATTACCTAAACTACCAAATTCTAACGCCAAAGCACTAAAGCTAAAAGCACTAGTTAATATTATCTTTTTCATAATTTTCCTTTTTAAAATATTAAAAATTATATAGTTACTTTATTATTGTTACTTAATGTATCAAAAAAATAATTTTTAGATTATTTTATTTAATTAATTGGCTTAAAAAATATAATTTTTTATAAAATCTTTTAAAAGGAGATTGGTAAAATGACAAGCAAATTATTTGTAGAATTACTATATAGCATCGGCTTTATAAGTTTGTTTTTATTATTAGGAATATTTTATAAGCAAAAATATTAAATGGAATTTTGGTTTTTACTAATTTAGCTTTTAATAATGCAAATGATGATTAAAAATTAACCTTAAAATATTTTAAGTTTAAATTGTTTTTAAATTAAAGCTTAAAAATAGATATTAATTTTTTAAAGTTAGATGATTATTTAAAAAATTAAGATTTTCTTTAGCTTTTTTGGAATATATTAATTTCAACTTAATTTTAGGAGTTAATATGAAAGGTAAGGTTCCGTTGTGGAAATTTATCGCACCAGTTGTTGCTGGTTTGCTTGTGTTTTTGCTTTCGTATTTATTTGCTGATTATTCTCAGCTTAGTATGAATGCTTGGATTTATGTTAGCATTTTTGCTGCTTTAGTTGTAGGGCTTATCTTAGAGCCTATGCCACCTGCTTTTTTAGGTATTATTGCTATAGCTTTAGCAGTATTATTTAAAGTTGGTCCTGCAAAATCAGGCGAAGTTGGTGCAAAAATTACTTCAGAAGCTGCAATTAATTGGGGTTTAACTGGATTTTCAAATTCTGTTGTGTGGCTTATTTTTGCTTCATTTATGATAGGAATTGGCTATCAAAATAGTGGTCTTGGTAAAAGAATTGCTTTAATTTTAGTAAATAAATTAGGCAAATCTACTTTAGGTTTAGGCTATGCAATTGCTATTGCTGATTTAATTTTAGCTCCATTTATTCCGAGTAATGCTGCAAGAAGTGGTGGAACTATTTATCCAATAGCTACAAGTATTCCTGCTATGTATGATAGCTCTCCTGATAAAGAACCAAGAAAAATAGGTGCTTACATAGCGTGGGTAAGTCTTGCTACTACTTGTATTTCAAGTTCAATATTTTTAACAGGTCAAGCACCAAACCCACTAGCTTTAGAGATATTATCAAAATCAGGCATTGCTGTAGTTGATTGGATGGGTTGGTTTTTATGCTTTTTACCTATTGGTATTATTTTGTTTTTAATCACTCCTTTATTAACTTATTATATCTATCCACCAGAAGTTAAAGGCTCTAGTAAAATTAGTGCTTGGGCTAAAGAAGAATTGGTAAAACTTGGTTCAATTAAATTAAAAGAATTATTAATGTTAAGCATTTCAATTCTTGCTCTAATTTTATGGATAGGTTCAAAGACTTTTGGAGTTAGTGCTACTACAACTGCTTTAATTGTAATTATTCTAATGATAGTTACTAATATTATTACTTGGAATGATTTTTTAGCTAATAAACCAGCGTGGAATGTTCTTACTTGGTTTGCTACTTTAGTAACAATGGCAGGTGGATTAAAAAATGTTGGATTTTTAGAATTCTTATCAAAATATACTGATAGTTTATTAAGTGGTATTAGTCCTACTTTAGCAGTATTTATATTATTACTTGTATTTTGTTTATTAAGATATTTCTTTGCTTCTGGGACTGCATATGTTACTGCAGTTGTTGGGGTGTTTGCAATTATTGCAAGTAAAATTGCTGGTTATGATGCGTCTTTTATTATGATGTTTTTACTAGCTCCAATGGGTATGATAAGTGTTTTAACGCCTTATGGGACAGGACATAGCCCAATTTGGTTTGCGAGTGGTTATATTAAAGGTGCAGAATTTTGGAAATTAGGTGCTATTTTTGGAGCTATTTATTTACTAATTTACACACTTATTGCGTATCCGTGGTTTAAATTCATTATTCCACATATTTTTTCGTAGGTCGTTTGTTAAACATTAGTAAAATGAGAAAAATTTAAGAAAAGGAGTTAAAGTGTCTAGTAAAATTGAAAATTTTTTAGGCAAAAGAGTTGATGGCACTAAATCACGCTTACCTGCTAAGCTTGATTTTTATCAAAGTGCTACTGGTTTAATTCTAGGGCTTTTTATGTGGGGACATATGCTTTTTGTTTCTACCGTTTTAATCAGTCCTGAATTTTTTGAAGCTACGGCTAAGTTTTTTGAGGGTTCGGCTATTTTTGATACACCAAAACCTGCTTTAGTATCTTGTATGGTGCTTATTATTTTTATTATTTTCTTTATTCACGCTGCTCTTGGTATGAGAAAATTACCAATTACTTATCGCCAATGGCAAATCGCAAGAGAGCATTCAAAACTAATAAAACACGAAGATACAACGCTTTGGGTTATTCAAGCCTGTACAGGTTTTGTTATGTTTTTCTTCGCTTCAATGCACCTTGCAATGATGTTTTTTAATCCTGAAACTATTAGATTTTTAGGTGCAGTTGAAAGAATTGTAAATCATAATATGTGGGCGTTTTATTTAATTTTATTATTCGCTGTTGAGCTTCATGGTGGTATTGGTCTTTATAGGCTTTGCGTTAAATGGGGCTGGTTTGATGGAAATGATGTGCATACTGCAAGAGCTAGAAGAAAAACTCTTAAAAAATTAAAATGGGTTATTAGTATTTTCTTTATAGTTTTAGGACTTGCTAATTTAGCAGTATTTATAAAAGCTGGTATTAGCTTATAACAAACAGAAAGGCTTAAAATGAAAGTAGAATTTAGTGATGCTTTAATAGTTGGTGGTGGTTTAGCAGGACTTAGAAGTGCTGTTGAAGTTGCTAAAAGTGGTCAATCAGTTACGCTTTTAAGTATTTGTCCTGTTAAGCGTTCTCACTCAGCTGCGGTTCAAGGTGGTATGCAAGCAAGTCTTGCTAATGGTAATAAAGGTGAAGGAGATAATGAAGATTTACACTTTGCTGACACCGTAAAAGGAAGCGATTGGGGATGCGATCAAGAAGTAGCAAGAATGTTTGCTCAAACTGCACCTAAGGCTGTTCGTGAGTTAGCTAGTTGGGGCGTGCCTTGGACTAGGATTACAAAAGGTCCTAGAAATGTTGTTATAAACGCACAAAAAGTAACAATAGAAGAAAAAGAAGAAGCACACGGACTTATAAATGCAAGAGATTTTGGTGGGACTAAAAAATGGAGAACTTGCTATATTGCTGATGCTACAGGGCATTGTATGATTTTTGGGGTTGCAAACGAAGCAATCAAACATAATGTAAAAATCATAGATAGAATGGAAGCTCTTAGAATTATTCACAAAGATGGAATTTGTTTAGGTGTAGTTGCAAGAAGCTTAATTGATGGTAGTTTAACTGCATTTGTATCAAAAGGCACAATGATAGCAACAGGTGGATATGGTAGAGTTTATAAACAAACAACAAATGCTGTTATTTGTGAAGGAACAGGTGCAGCAATGGCACTTGAGACAGGATTATGCTCTTTATCAAATATGGAAGCGGTTCAATTTCACCCAACTCCAATTGTTCCAAGTGGGATACTTTTAACTGAAGGTTGCCGTGGTGATGGTGGTATTTTAAGAGATGTTGATGGATACCGCTTTATGCCTGATTATGAGCCTGAGAAAAAAGAATTAGCAAGTCGTGATGTTGTAAGTCGCCGTATGATGGAACATATTAGAAAAGGAAAAGGTGTTAAAAGTCCTTATGGAGAGCATTTATGGCTTGATATTTCAATCTTAGGTCGTGCTCATGTTGAAAAAAACTTAAGAGATGTTCAAGATATTTGCAAGACATTTAATGGAATTGACCCTGCTGATGAAGGTCCAAAAGGTTGGGCGCCGGTTCTTCCTATGCAACACTATTCAATGGGTGGAATTAGAACTAAGCCAAATGGAGAAACTCCAAAGATGAAAGGTCTTTTTGCAGCAGGTGAAGCAGCTTGCTGGGATATGCACGGATTTAATAGACTTGGTGGAAATAGCTGTGCTGAAACCGTTGTTGCAGGTATGATTGTAGGAGATTATTTTTCTGAGTATTGCAAAAATAATACAATAGTAGCTGATATGCAAGTGGTTCAAAAATTCTTAAACGATGAAGCAAATTATTTAAAAGAAATAGCAAATCGTGAAGGTAAATATAATATTTTTGAAATCAAAAACGAAATGAAAGATATTATGTGGGAGCATGTTGCTATTTTTAGAACAGGCGAAGGATTAGAATACGCAGTAAAACGCCTTGAAGAATTATTAATAGAGAGCAAAAAAGTAGCTATTAAAGATAAAGAATTAAATTGCTCAAATCCAGAGCTAGAAGAAGCTTATAGAGTTCCAAGAATGTTAAAAGTTGCTTTATGTGTTGCTCGTGGTGCGCTTCTTAGAACTGAAAGCCGTGGGGCTCATTATAGAGAAGATTATCCAAAAAGAGATGATTTAAATTGGATGAAAAGAACTATGACTTATTGGGATGAAGGCTCAACTTTACCTAGAGTTGAATATGAAGACCTTGATATTATGAAAATGGAAATGCCACCAGCATTCCGTGGTTATGGTGCAAAAGGAAATATAATTGAAAATCCTTTAAGTGAAGTTCGTCAAAAACAAGTAGATGAAATTACAGAAAAATTACAAGCAGAAGGTAAAAGTAGAGCAGAAATCCAAGACGCACTTATGCCTTATGAATTACAAGCTAGATTTAAAGCAGCTAATCAAAGAATAGGGGTTGATTATGAGTAGGAAACTAACAATAAGGGTATTTAAATATAATCCACATAGTAAAATTAGCAAGCCACATTTTGCTACTTATACATTAGATGAAACTAGTGGTATGACTATTTTTATAGTTTTAAATCAAATTAGAGAAAAATTTGATGCAAGTTTGAGTTTTGATTTCGTTTGTCGTGCAGGAATTTGTGGCTCATGTGCAATGATGATTAATGGAAAACCAAAATTAGGTTGCAAAACTCTTACTAAAGATTATCCTGATGGAGTAATTGAGCTTATGCCTTTACCTGCGTTTAAACATATTAAAGATTTAAGCGTTAATACAGGTGAATGGATGGAAGGTATGTGTAAAAGGGTAGAAAGCTGGATACATACTGACAAAGTTACTGATATTTCTAAGATTGAAGAAAGAGTTGAGCCAGCAGTTGCTGAAGAAACATTTGAGCTTGATAGATGTATTGAATGTGGTATTTGTATAGCTTCTTGTGCTACTAAAGTTATGAGACCTAATTTCATAGGTGCTGCAGGACTTATGAGAGCTGCAAGATACGAGCAAGACCCACACGATAATAGAACTTTAGATGATTTTTATGAATTAGTTGGTGATGATGATGGAATTTTTGCTTGTATGAGCTTACTTGCTTGTGAAGATAATTGCCCTAAACAATTACCACTACAAACAAAAATCGCTTACCTAAGACGCAAATTAGCTACAAATAAAGGTTAAAAATATTAAGAATTTGAAATAAGATTTTATTTCAAATTCTTTTTTCACTACTCATAAAATACTTAATAATTTTGCAAATAAAACTATCAAAAAACATATTATCAAAGCTAAAATATGAGCTTGCTTTACCAAAAAATGTTCTTTATTGTTTTTAAATCTCACTATATAAATACTAATAAAAGTTATAAAAAGCATTAAAATTACTAGAGCTATTTTGATAAAAAACATAATTTTATTTATATTTGCAAAATTAGTATATTCATTATATGCTAGATAAATTCCGCTAAGAATTAATACAACAAAGCTAAGTGCATATAAAATACCTGAACTTTTAAAATAAGCCTTTTTTAGCTCATTAGCTTGTTTTAACCCATAGCATAAAATCGCATCAACAAATACATAACCTATAAAAATAATTGCTGAAAATAAGTGTAAAAAAATCACAATAAAATCAACCATTTAAACTCCTTTTTTTAGAAAAATATTATATTATTTTGCATATATAAATCTTAATTAAGGATAAGTTATGAAAGCAGTTGTAATTGGATTAGGATTAATTGGTGGCTCATTGGCTTTAAATTTGATGAAAAACAAATTTATTAGTGGAGTTTATGGAATTGATTTAAATAAAGAACACGAAAAAGAAGCTTTAAAGCTTAATTTAGTTCATGAAATTATAACTTTTGATGAGATTAAAACTTGTGATTTGATTTTTTTATGTGTTCCTGTTGGAGCTATTATTGAAATTATTAAACAATTAAAAGATATTCCAAAAACTACTACAATTATAGAATTTGGTAGCACAAAAGAAAGTATTCAAAACGCAATAAGCGATGATTTAAAAGAGCAATTCATACTAGCTCATCCAATGGCAGGAACAGAGCATAATGGTCCTAGTGCTGCTAAGATTGATTTATTTAAAAACGCTGTTTGTGTATTGTGCAATACCGAAAATACGAGCGTATTTCATCAACATAGAACCATAGAATTATTAAGCAATATTGGAATGAGAATTACTTTTATGAATGCAAGTTCGCACGATCATCATAGTGCCATCATATCTCATCTACCGCATGTAATTAGCTTTTCTTTAGCAAATTATGTGTTAGATTGCGAAGATAAGAAAAACATTTTACACCTAGCAGGTGGTTCTTTTGCCGATATGAGTAGGATTGCAAAGAGTAGCCCTGCAATGTGGGAAAGTATTTTTAAAGAAAATAAAACAAATGTTTTAAATGCTCTTGATGGCTTTATAAATGAACTAAATGAGTTTAAGCAAATGATAAATAACGATGAATATCAAAAGCTAAACGAATGGCTTAAGAATGCTAATAAATTAAAAGAGATTTTATAATTTCATTGATTTCAATTAATATTTTTTTAATTGAAATCATAATTTTTCTTATTATTCCTTAAACGCTTAAACCATTGCTACATAGATATTTAAAAATTTTTTTACTATTAAATATTATTCAATTCTTTAATTGTAACATTAACGCAATTTTTTAAAAAGGAGTATTATGAAATTAACAAACAAAATTCCAGCATTAATTGCTATCCCACTTGTAGTTTGCTTTATTGTATTGTGTATAGTGAATTATTCTAGTTCAAAAACTGATTCATTATCATTTACAGACAAAGCTAAAGAAAACGGCTTAAATGCCACTATGCTTTATGTAGATTCTTATTTTAATTCAAGAATAAATTTTATAGAGCAATTCTCACCAATTTTAGCAAATTCAATTAGTGAAGATAATCAAGATGAGAATATCTTTAAAATTCTTAAAAATTATTTAGGAATTTCAAATTTCTCTGCTTTATTTATTGGTATGGCTGATAGTGGCAAGTTTTATTATATTAGCTCTAATAACGAGCCTTATATAGTAAAAGACCAAGATGCAAGAAGTAGGGGTTGGTATAAAGATGCTATTAGTGCCAATAGGGCTTTATTAGGTAAAGAAGTTTATCCTGATGAGAGATTAAAAGAAAAAGTTATGACAATTTCAGCACCTATTATTAAAAATGGCAAAATCATTGGAGTAATTGGTGGAGATATGGCATTTAAAGATTTAAAAAATCAAATTTTAACTTTACATTTTTCTAAGACCAACACAATATTTGCTTATGATGATAAATTAGAATTTGTAATGCACCCAAATGAAGAATTTGAATTAAAGCAAGATGATGTTATAAAAATGATTGAAAATAATCTAAAAGATGGCATTTCAGTTCGCTATACCTTTAAAGGTGATGAAAAAACTGCAGTATGTATTAATTCAAATACAACAGGCTGGAAATTCTGTAGCACCAATTTAACTAGCGATATAGACGATACTTTAAATTCTTTATTAAAACAAAATATAACATTATTTTTCGCTTCTTTAGTGATTATTTTATTATGCTTATTCTTCTTAATCAAATTCTCACTT
>NZ_JACGAS010000034.1:0-14848 GCF_020138135.1 Campylobacter sp. RM12647
AAAGATGAATTTGAATTTTTTATATCATAATTATTGTTTTGATTGATGACCTTATTTGCACTTCTTTGCTTAATATTAACATCAGCTTTTAATTCTATTGTATATTCTTCGCCAGTAATATTATTTATAATAGAACTTGCAAAACTTTTATTATTAGCAAAAGCAGCAAATGCTGGATTAATTGATTTTAAAGCATCTTGCTTTAATTCTTCTTCGCTTTTTTTAGAGCATTCAACAATATTAGTGCTTACAATAAAAGTAGCATTAGTAGGTTCATTTAGTATTGTATAACCTTTATTTTTTAATCCTTCAATTAGTTTTGATTCAATATTTACATTACAATCACTAGTATTTTTTGCAAATACAAATATACTTTTTTTGCTTTTAGCAACTGGTTCAATAAAAATACTATTATTTAATTTAGTATCAAGCTCTAAAGAATTACTAGCACAAGCACCAAACATAAAACCAATACCAACAATACTTAACATTGTCTTTTTCATAAAAGTTCTCCTAAAAATAAATTAAACTTTTATTATATGGGGGGGGGTTCTTAATATAAGCTTAAAATTTCTTTTAATAAATAGTTTTTTAAAGATATGATTAAATTAGATTTATAAAATGAAGTTAATAAAATAATTTAGGAATTTAAATAATAAAAAGCTCCAAAATTGGAGCTTTTAAAAGTGGTATTACATCATACCAGGCATTCCACCCATACCACCCATACCGCCACCCATTGGCATTTCAGGTTTATCTTCTTTAATATCGCTTATTGTAGCTTCTGTTGTAAGTAGCATTGAAGCAACGCTTACGGCATTTTGTAATGCTACACGCTCAACTTTAACAGGGTCAATTATTCCTGCTTCATACATATCTACATATTCGCCACTTGCAGCGTCAAATCCTTTGTTTTCATCTTTGCAAGTTTCAATTGTATTTACGATAACTCCTGCATCAAATCCTGCATTTTCTGCAATTTGGCGAATTGGAGCTTTGATTGCACGGCGAACGATATTTGCACCGATTAACTCATCGCCTTCAAGATTTAGATTAATTCTATTTGTAGCGTGAATTAGTGCAGCACCACCACCAATTACTATACCTTCTTCAACAGCAGCTTTAGTTGCACTTAGTGCGTCATCAACTCTGTCTTTTTTCTCTTTCATTTCAGTTTCAGTTGCAGCACCAACTTTAATAACAGCAACACCACCACTTAATTTTGCTAAACGCTCTTGTAATTTTTCTCTATCATAATCGCTTGTAGTTTCAGCAATTTGAGCTTTGATTTGATTAATTCTTGCATTAATTGCGTCTTTGCTACCTGCACCATTTACTATTGTAGTATTATCTTTATCAATTACGATTGAACTAGCACTTCCTAAATCAGCTGCGTTTGCACTTTCAAGTGTTCTTCCCATTTCTTCGCAAATTACCGTTCCACCTGTTAAGATTGCAATATCTTCAAGCATTGCTTTTCTTCTATCACCAAATCCAGGAGCTTTAACTGCAGCTATATTTAAAATTCCTCTTAATTTATTTACAACTAAAGTTGCTAATGCTTCGCCTTCAATATCTTCAGCAATGATTAAAAGTGGGCGACCATTTTTTTGTGCAGTTTCAAGCACAGGTAAAATATCTTTTAGATTTGTGATTTTTTTATCATAAAGTAAAATTAATGGATTGCTTAATTCACAATTCATTTTATCAGCATTTGTGATAAAATATGGGCTTAGATAGCCTCTATCAAATTGCATACCTTCAACAACGCTTAATTCATCATTGATTGATTTTGCTTCTTCAACTGTGATAACGCCATCTTTGCCTACTTTTTCCATTGCATCTGCGATTAATTGTCCGATTTTTTCATCACTATTTGCTGAAATTGTAGCAACTTGTGCGATTTGCTTTCTATTTCCTGCAACTGGTTTTGCTAAAGCTTTTAGTTCAGCTATAATTGCTTCGCAAGCTTTATCCATACCACGCTTAACTTCAATTGGATTTGCACCAGCTGTTATATTTCTTAAACCTTCTTTAAAAATTGCGTGAGCTAAAACGGTTGCAGTTGTAGTTCCATCTCCTGCTTGATCAGCAGTTTTACTTGCAACTTCTCTTACTAAACTAGCACCCATATTTTCTAAAGTATCTTTTAATTCAACTTCTTTTGCAACGCTAACACCATCTTTTGTAATAGTTGGAGCACCAAAACTTTTTTGAATTAATACGTTTCTGCCACGAGGCCCCATAGTAACTTTTACAGCGTCGCTTAATTTTTTAACGCCTTCATATAATTTATTTCTAGCTTCATCTGAATAAAAAATTTCTTTTGCCATTTAAATCTCCTTATAAAATTCCTAAAATATCTTCAAAACTTAAAATTAAATATGTTTCATTATCAATTTTTAATTCGCTACCTGCGTATTTACCAAATACTACTTTATCGCCGATTTTAATATCGCTAATTTCTTTAGCAACTGCTACAACTTCGCCTTGTTGTGGTTTTTCTTTAGCATTGTCAGGTATAATAATTCCTGAAGCTGTTGTTTTTGTTTCATTTGCGCATTTGATTAATACACGCTTATTTAGTGGAGTAAAATTCATTTTTTCTTCCTTTCTTGTGGTTTATCACTCTAATTCTTTGAGTGCTAAATTATAATTAAAATAAGTTAATCAAATCACTAAATGATAAAAAATAACTAAAGAAACTTTAGTGAAAATAGCTCAAGTTTATTTATGAAGAAAACGAAAGGTTGTATTATGAAAAAAGTTATTTATTCGCTCCTTGCTTTGATTTTAACAATTGTTATAGGGGCTTATTGTGTGTTATTTACAAGTTTTGGAAATAATTTCGTAAAAAATATAGCAGAGAAAAAAATCAATGAAAATTCAAACATAGCAATTAAAATTGAAGAATTTGAATTGAGATTTTCAACTATTAATTTAAAAGTTTTAGTTAATGGAATGCTTGAAGCAGCAGTTAATGGAGATTTTTCACTATTATCTCGCAATCTTAATATAAATTATGAATTAAATGGAAAAAACCTAGAAACCCTAAAAATCACCGACCCTTTAAACATTAAAGGTAATATAAATGGTAGTTTTAATAATTTTAACATAGATGGAAAAGGTGTTATTTTTACTAGCCCACTTACACTTGATGCAAATATAAAGGATTATTTTCCAACTAAACTAAATCTTAATGCTAATAATTTAGATGTAGAAAAATTAAGCAAAATCGCAAATGTTGATTATGCAAGTGGATTTATCAACCTAAATGCAAATGTTGATGAATTTGATAAAGACAAACTTGATGCAAAAGCTTTAATTAATATTTATTCAGAACTTAAGCTAAAACCAAGTATCACAAAAGAATTTGGAATTGACATTTCAAGATTTGGTAAGGTTATAATTGATTCTAAAAATACTTATAAAGCTAATGAAATTACTCCAAATATCAATGTAAAATCAAATATTTTAAATATTACAAGTGATTTTAAACCTATAAATCTTAATAAATTAGAAGTTCAAGGGCAATTAGTTACAAGCCTTACTGAATTAGCTTTCATAAATCCTAATTTAAATTCTGATTTGAAAATCACTTCGCAAATTGATTTTAAAAATAAACTAGCAAATATAAATTCTATAGTTAGTGGTAAAAATATAAATGCAAAAGATTTAAAAATCACTCACGATTTATCTAATAGCAAAACTGCAATTAATACTGATTTAAGAGCTAACGCAGGACTTTTAAAACTTAGTGGCGATGAAATAATAAATCTTAAAGCTAGTGCTAATTTAGATAAAAATGGTTTAGAAAATGCGAATGTAAATGGTTTATTATTAGGTGCAAAATCAGATATAAAAATGGGTAGAAATGATTTAGTAGCTAATATTGAAGGTCTAAAATCTCTAGCTTTATTGGGCTTGTTAAATCAAGATAAAATGTTAGATGCAAATATTAATATAAACGCAAAATTAAGCGATTTAAAAAACCTAATAGGCTCGGCAAATCTTAATATAAACGGAAAAACAATCCCAAGTTATTTCAAAAAAGAATATGATTTAGAGATTAATTCAAAAGTATTAGCAAACGCTGATGTTAAGCTAAATGGTGCTGATAATATCAGTTTTGATGCTAAATTAAATACTGATTTAGTAGATAGTTTTAACGCAAATGGTAATTACAAAAAAGGCGTAGCAAACGCAAATTATGATGCGAGTGCAAATCTAGCTAATTTTAATGCTTTACTTAATAAAAATATGAGCGGAAATGTAAAAGTTGATGGGAATTTAACTTTTGATAAGATATTAAATCTTACTTTAAACTCAAAAGAATTCTTTGGTGGTTCATTAGCTGCTAAGCTAAATGGGGATAAATTTAACGCTAATTTAACTAGCGTAGCTTTAGATAATCTTGCAAAATCTTTTGATTTAATTGATATTTATAAGGCAAATATCAATGGGAATTTAGATTATGATTTAAAAAATGCTAATGGAAAATTAGTTGCAAATCTTGGAAAAGGACATTTAAAATATCACAAAACTATAAAATTAATTAATACGATTTTAAATACTGATATTACCCAAGTTATTTTTGATAAAGGCGATGTATTAGTAAATATTAATAAAAATCTAATTGATTATAATGCAAAAATTAGTGCAACAAGTGCAAAAATTGAAGTAAATAATGGAACATATAATACTCTTACAAAAAGTATCAATGCACCTGCTCTTGTAGCATTTAATAATAATGAAATTAAAGGAACATTTTCAGGTGTAAATGATGATGTTAAATTCATTCCTGATGCAAAAAATACTATAGAAAATGCTGTAAAAGTATTAGATAAAATAACAGGCAAAAATAATGGTGAAAAAATAAATGAAACATTAAAACCTGCTGAAAATCTTATTAAAGGATTATTTGGAGGTAAAAAATGATTGCAAGATATTCAAACTCTGAAATGTCAAGTATTTGGAGTGAAGAAGCTAAATTTAATGCTTGGCTAGAAGTTGAACTTGCAACTTGCAAGGCGTTTAATAAAATAGGTGTAATTCCTAATGAAGATTTAGAAAAACTATATAAAAATGCTAAGTTTGATATAGCAAAAATAAAAGAAATAGAAGAGCAAACCAAACACGATGTAATAGCCTTTACAAGAGCATTATCACTTAATTTAGGCGATGAGAGAAAATGGGTTCATTATGGACTAACAAGCACTGATGTAGTAGATACTGCACAAGCAATTCAGCTAAAAAAAGCAAATGAAATAATAAAAGCTAATTTAGAAAATCTTTTAGATATTTTAAAAGAAAAAGCAAATCTTTATAAATATACTCCACAAATAGGAAGAACTCACGGAGTTCATGCAGAGCTTACTACCACTGGGCTAAAGTTTGCTTATTTTTACGAAGAAATCAAAAGAAATTATGAGCGTTTTATAAACGCTAGTGAAGAGATTAGAGTGGGTAAAATTAGTGGTGCGGTAGGCACTTATGCAAATGTTCCACTAGAAGTAGAACTTGATATTTGTAAAGAGCTTGGATTAAATGTAGCAAATATCAGCACTCAAGTTTTACCTAGAGATTTGCACGCAAATTATATAAGCGTGTGTGCGTTGATTGCAAGTGCACTTGAGCGATTTGCTACAGAGATAAGACACCTTGCAAAAACTGAATGCGTAGAAATGCTTGAATATTTTAGTGAAAATCAAAAAGGCAGCTCTGCAATGCCACATAAGAAAAATCCAATAGGAAGTGAGAATATTTGTGGTCTTAGCCGTGTGATTAGGGGGTATTTAATAACTGCTTACGAAAACATAAATCTATGGCACGAGCGTGATATTAGCCACTCAAGTGCAGAGCGAATTATGCTTCCTGATGTAACGATTTTGCTTGATTATATGCTAAAAAGATTTAGCTCTATTGTAAAAAATCTTATGATTTATCCTGAAAATATGAAAAGTAATTTAGATAAATCTTATGGATTAATCTTCTCTCAACAAGTGCTTTTAGCCCTTATTCAAAAGGGTTTAAGTCGTGAGATGGCATATGATTTAGTGCAAGGACTGACTAAAAAGGCTTGGAGCGAAAAGCTTCAGTTTAAAGAATTATTAAAAAATAGCAAAGAAATTTGCGAAATCTTAAGCAACGAAGAGATTGAAAATGCTTTTTTAGTTGATTATCATCTTAAAAATATTGATAAGATTTATGAGCGTTTGGGATTGTAAAAAATAATAGGAATTTCAAATTCCTATTATTTATCTCATTTTAAAACTAATTTTTAGCTTTATTTGTTTCTTTAATAGCTTTTGATAATTATTTATATCTATTCTTTTAAATATAATTTTCATTCCTATCTCTTACTTGCTTCATTTAATAAAAAGCTTAACTATGCTTACACTTAAAATATATTCATTACTTTTATCATCATAAAAATACAAAAATTTAAAAAATATATATTTTGCTTAATCATTTAAATGATATTATATAAAAAATATATTTGTATTAAGGATATGATATGAAAGTAGAAGAAATAAAAACATTTTGTAAAGAAAACAATCTAACCTACAAAGAATTAGCAGAAAAAATTGGAATGAGTGAAGGGAGTTTAAGAATTGCAATTGCTACAAATAGAATAAGCACAAGAACCATAGCTGCTATGAATTTGCTAAAAAAAGTTTATAAACTAGAAAATGAATTAAAAGATTTCAGAAAATTAAAAGAAATCCTATCAAACTAACAATATTAAAAAACTTTTACAAATAATCTTAGATTTAAATTCCACTAAAAGATTAAACCAGCATTTAGCTGGTTTAAATTAGATTTTAAATTTACCTAATTCTTCATCAAGTTTAATAGTCATCTTAGATAAATGCTCACTTGCTCCTGCTACTTCTTCTACGCTTCTAGCATTTGAATTAGCGATTTTGTTAATTTGCTCAATTTGAGTTATAACACTACGAATAGTCTTAGCTATATCTTTATATTCATTTACGCTATTTTTATTAGCACTAATGCTTGTTTGAACGATTAAAGAGTTTTCATTAACCACTTCTTCTAATTGAACGCTAGATTTTGAAATATTTGAAATATCTTGAGCGTTCTTTTCCATTTCTCCACACGCATCATTTACTGATTGAACTACCACACCTATTGTTGTATTTATTTCTGCAAGGCTTTTTTGCGTTCTTTCAGCTAATTTTCTAACCTCATCAGCAACCACAGCAAATCCACGACCATGCTCACCCGCACGAGCTGCTTCAATAGCTGCATTTAATGCTAATAAATTAGTTTGGTCTGCTATATCGTTTATAACATTTAAGATATTTTTAACTTCTTCTGTGTGTTGGCTAGTTTGATTTAATTTATTTGATAATTCAGTAGTTTGTAAAGATTGATTTTCTAATACTGAAACAAGTTTTAATATTTGATTTTTAATAATATCTAAATTATCACTAGCTGTTTCAAGTTGTTTTGAACTCTCTTCAGCGTGTTCAACGGTAACATCTATATCTTTTAATATAGCTTCTCCTGCTTTAGTAGCACAACCTATTATTGTAGTTTCTTCTTCTACTTGCTTACCTACTGCTAGTGAAGTTGAGCTTAATTCTTGAGCTACACTTGCATTTTCTGTTGAAGTTGATTTTGAATTAGCGATTAAAGTTTGGATTTTTTGTATAAAAGTATTTACATGCTTTCCTATTTGAGCTATTTCATCATTACCATTAATCGCAACTCTTTTTGTTAAATCACCTTCACCTACTGCTAAATCTTTCATCATTAAGCCTAGTCTATCAAATGGTCTAAACAAATAAACTAAAACCAATATAACAATACCAATAGTAACCACAATAGCTAAAACACTTGCAATTATTAGTGTTTTAAATTGATTGCTAACATCTTTAAATGCTATTTCTTTATTTATCGCAGCAGCAACTTTCCAGCCAGTTTCAGGAATAGTGCTAAAATCCATAATTTGCTTTACTCCATTTAATTCAAATTCTAATTTTCCACTATTTTTTGAATACATTTCATCAAGCATTGGTTTTAAATTAGGAAATACTTCTACTAATTTTTTACCTATTAATTGTTGGTCAGGATAACCAATAATCATTCCATAATTATCTAAAACATATAAAGCCCCACCTTCAATTCCAGCATTTTTAGAAAAATCAGAAACTTTATCTAAAGTAACATCAGCACCTAAAGCACCTTTAAAATTAGAGTTTTTATCGTATGTTGGAGAAACTACTGACATAACTAATTTTTTAGTTTGAGCGTCTTCATAAACATCAGTTACAAAAGTTTTATTTAATTGTTTTGCTTGTTTATACCAACCTCTTTGGGTTGCATCAAAAGGTGCTTTCCAACCTGTGCCATCATACATAGAGCCATCTTCAAATGCTAAAAATACCATAGGAGAATTTAAAACTCTAGTTTCATTTTCTAAGTAAGGCACAAAAGCTTCTTTAGAATTTGAATCAAACTTAGATAAAGTTTTAGCAGTCTCTTTAATGCTTTGTTCTGTTATGCTAATGAAATTTTGAATGTAATTTAAATTTTTATCTACAATATCATCTAAATAGCGTTCAATATTAGAAGATATGGTTTTACTACTAGTGCTATAACTAATGTAAGTTAAAACTGAATATCCAATAGCCAATAGCACAACTAAAGTTAAATAAATTTTATTTTTAAAACTCATTTGTTTTCCTTTTTTCATTAAAAATTCGGCGAGATACTAACATAAAAAATATAATAAAAAAATAATTATTTAATTAATATAATTAAAATATTTATAGGTATTTGAGTAGTTTTTACACAAAAACTAGATAATTTTTCTCCTAATTACTATTTGTAACATTTTTTTAAGTCTTAATAGCTAAGATTTTTAAATCTTTTCAAAAAGGAATTAAATTGCAAGAATTATTAAAAAATTTATGGAATGATGAATTAGGAAATCTTGATTTTAACTATGAAGAAAATATTTTTAATCCCGAACTTGCCGCATTAATTTTATGTGCTAATGAATTAAATTATAAAGAATTATTAAATCTAAAAACATACAAACAATACTTAAATACTGATAGTTTTTTTGAGCTTAAGATGAAGCAAATTGCTGTTTTAAATTCTATTCATAATAATCTTTTAAATCCACTTGAAATAATCTTTTATCTTGAAAAATTAAAATTATTAAAAATAAAAGAAAATATCTTCACTTATCTTCAAAATACAAAAATAAATTCATCAAAAGAATTTAATAATAATTTTAAAAAAAGCCAAGATAAACTTGAAAATATTTATAAAAATTTACAACAAATTCTAAGCAACGAGCTTAAAGATAGGCTTGATGAGTTTTATACTCAATTAATTAGCAAAGATTATAAAATAGCTTTTAGTGGGATATTTAACGCAGGAAAAAGTAGCCTAATAAATGCTTTATTAAATCAAGATTTTTTAGGCGTATCAAACGCACCTGAAACAGCAAATCTTAGTGTAATTAGTTATGATGAAAATGAAAAAATAAAAGTAAATTTTTATAATGAAGCAGAATTTAATGCCTTAAAAACTCAAGCTAGTTTGAATGAAGAATTAAATAAAATCTTTAATATTGATTTTGTTGAGCACAAAAGCGTTGAAGTTAAAATCAACGAATTATACGATTATACAAGTGCAAATTCTAGCATAAGTATTTTTGTAAAAGATATTGAAATCCATCTAAACAACGAGTATTTAAAAAATAAAATAAATATAATAGATACTCCTGGTCTTGATGATGTAGTAATTAGTAGAGAACAAAGAAGCTTAGAGTTTTTAAAAACTGCTAATTGTGTTTTATATCTTATGACTTGCACTCAAGCACTTAGCATTAAAGATTTAGAATTTTTAACAAGTTTTGCTAAAAATAATCCTAATTCAAAGCTAGTTTTAGTGCTTACAAAAAGTGATTTAATAAGTATTGATGAGCAAATTAAATTAAAAGAATATGTCAAAAATCGCTTTAACAATGAGCTTAAAAACCTAGATATTACACCTAATTATGAGCTATTTTGCGTAAGTGCTAGTGAATTTAAAAAAGACAATTCAAAAGGTGAAATAAATGCTTTAAAAGCCTATTTAAATGATGTTTGCTTTAATTCTACTAACTCACAAGAATTTATAAATAGCATTAGCGAAAAATTTAAAAATCTAATTGATTTAGAAATTACGCTTTTAACTAATATAAACAATTCTTTAAAGCTAGATAAAAACGAATATATGAAAAATATAGAAAATCTACAAAACGAAAATGCCAAAAAGCTAGCCTTAAAACAAGAACTTGAAATATCGCTAAATGAATACTTAAATAAAGACTACAAAATCCAAGCACACGAATTAAGCTTTTTAGCAAAAAATCAAGCTGCTAGGATTTTTGATGAATTAAATTATGACAAAAATTACTCAAACGAAAAGGTAAGAAATGTAATTTTTCAAGGTTTTAAAGATTTATTAAATGGGCTTAACTCAAGTATGAGTAATAAATTCTTAAACGATTTTAATGAAATTAAAGCAAAGCTAAATATTACTAAAGATTATGAAATCATTTTTGATAAAAATAAATTACAAGAAATATTTGAAGAATTTGAAAAAATCATAAATAAACTTGATTTGCTAAGTGATAAAAGTGAAAATGCAATCAATAATAAATTAAATGCGATTTATTTAAATATCAATCTTAATTTTTTTAATTTTAGCGAACAAAAAAAAATAGCTAATGAGTTTTTGAAAAATGAATTTTTTAGTATTTATCATATTGAAAAAATCAATATAAATGAATTTAACGATGAAAATCTATTGAGCTTAAATACACAAAAAATAGAAAAATTATTAGAAATAAAAGAGAATTTAAAATGATAAAAAGTGTCTTAAAAGAATATAATGAAAAATATAATATAAGTTATGAAAAAGGCTTTTTAGGAGATTTAAAAACCTTAAAAAACACTCTAAAAAATCCTAATTTAATGCTTAGCAATAAACTAATTAATAATATTGATAATTTATGTAAGCATTATAATCTACCATTACAAGTTGGTGTGATAGGACAATTTAGTTCAGGTAAAAGCTCACTTTTAAATCTGCTTTTTAAAAAAGATATTTTAGCTACAGGGGCAAGACCTGTTAGCGTTGTTGCTACTTATATTAATTATGGTTTAAATGATTTAGTTTTAGCAGAATTTGAAAACGGCTTAAGCGAACTTACAAACAATATTGTAAATGACCAAAACGAAGAACTAAATGGGCTTAAAAGTATTAATATTTTTACAAATAACGAACTTTTAAAAGATATTACACTAATTGATACTCCAGGACTAAATGCAAATACTACTGATGAAGAATTTTCTAAAAATTTATTTAATTCTTTTGATGCTTTAATTTGGCTAAGTTTAGCTGAAAGTGCTGGTAAGGCTAGTGAAGAAAAGGCTATTAAAGAATTAAAACCAAATATAAAAAAGATTTGTCTAATTAATCAAAAAGATAAATTAAACGAAGCCGAGCAATTAAGATTAAAGAATTATTTAAATGAAGTTTTTGCTAAGTATTTTGAAAAAATTGAGCTAATTTCTTGCAAACAAGCAAGTGAAAATAATCCTGATTCAAATATTTTGGCCTTTTATGATTTTTTAAAAAATCTAAATAAAACAAGCATTAAAGAAGATAATATAAAAGCTTCTTTAAAAACATTAAATAATGAGCTTTTAGGAATTATTAGCGAGATTAAACTAAGCCTTGAAGAATTAGAGTGTAAAATTAAAAATTATTTAGAAATACTTGCAAAAAATGAATTTGATTATAGTGGCTTTAATGATGAGATTTTAAATGCTTTAAAGAGTATAGCAAGGACGATTGCTAATGAATTTATGACTAATTTTAAGGTAAAAAATGCTTATTTTTATACACAAAATGATGGGGTGTTTCATAAAAATTGCTTTAATAAAAACGAATATTCATATAAAACTTTAAATCCTGATGATACATTTTTAAGTATTTTTTATAATAAAGATACGATTAACAAGCAATTTTTAAAAATTAGAAAAGAAATAAACGAGCAATTTTTAAACCTTTTAGATAATTTTCACAAGCCTTTAAAAGAATTTAAAAATGCTTTAAATATTGCTAAAACAAAAGAATTAGATAAAAACTACAATGACCTTGTAAATGCTGATTTTTACGCAATAGCAGATGATTTTTATAAAGCATTAGATGAGCTTATTATAAATGATTATGAAAAGGCTTTAAATAATTATGAGCTTAAATTAAATAAGCTTTTTGAAAAAATAAATATAAAAGCATTAAATAATTACGAAAACGCAGCTAAATTAAGCCTATCATTTTTTTATGAAAAAATTAATGCAAGTCGTGAATTTTATGAGCTAGATAGCAAACAATTTAAGCTTTATTTGCCTAGTGAAAATGAAATTTATCAAAGATTGCTTACTGATTGTAGTTTTTTTGAATTTGAAGAACTATTGATAAATAAAAAAGAAATCATAAAATTAAAAAATGAATATCTAAACGAGTTAAATACAATACTGCTAAAACATACAAAAAGCCTAAATAATAGACAAATTAAGCTAGATAATATTAAAGATATTATTTCAAATTCTTTTTTAACTTTTGGCATATAAATCATATTTTAAGTATAAATTCCAATATTTATACTTAAATTTTTAATGTAGTATTTTGTAGATTTGCAAGGAAAAAATCTAAAAAATAAGCAAAATTTCTTAATTATTAAATTTATTTTAATTAAAAAAACTAATTAGATAATCTAAAAAATTTACCTTTATTTTTCTTTTTAATGTAATATAAATGTAATAAATAAAGTAGGTGGTAAAATGAAAAATTACATTAGAGCTATTGAAATATTAAAAGAACTTGAAACATTACTTGATAATGATAGTGTGTTTTTGCAGAGTGAAGAAGATAGAATTAATGATGAAAAATTTATCAAAAAGGTAGCCAAAGATTTCCCAAATACTCCTTACGAGCAAATAAAACAAGAAATAATCACGCTATTAACAACACAATGTAACGAACAATATATTATATATCACAATAAAAGATATTTGCTATTAACACCTAGTCTAAAAGTGATTACATATATTTTTAGTTGTATTAATCAAGACAAACTAACTAATGTCAAAAAAATAGATTTTGAAAATGATGAAACTACTAATTTTTTAAATATCTGCATAGATATTGCTAGAAAATGTAGTGAAGAAATAAAATATAGAAATGATAAATTAAGAAGTTTATTAGGAGAATTAGGTCAAATCTAACTCCCCTAAAAATTATTATTTTCCTTGAACTGCTTTATCGTAAGTATCTTTAACTAATTTATGTGCTGCAGAAGTATTTACATATTGTAAAATACCAGAATCTACGTTATGATTAGCTCCATTTATCTTAAAATTGCCTTTTAAACTAGCTCCAACTTTATCAGCCTTCACTTCAAAATTATAATCATTATTGCTATCGCCTACTGTTAGTGCATAACCTGAATTTACATCTCTAATACTATTTATATTAAATTTTTGAGAATGTTTAACATCTTGAACCCTACCATCAACTCTTTTAACATAGGTAGCATCTCCGATATTTTTATCAAAAGTTACTCTAAAAATATTTCCATACCCACCATCATATACTACATAACTATCTACTTCTTGCTTAGCGGGATTTAATTTAATTGAGCTTCCACTACCTGCATAAAAATATTCCTTATCTTCATCAGCACCTAAATATTTACTTTTATAAGTATCTTTATATTTATCAAATTCATTAGAAAAGTATTGAAATCTATTTTGCGGGTCTAATTGAGTATCCATCAAACTAGAAATTACACTTCCAAAATTAATTTCTGCTTTATTTTTATCTGCTTTTAAAGCAAAATCTTGATTTTTAATGCCATTAGAAGCATTTGCTTGTATATTATAAGTAGATGAGCCGTTAATAGGTGATATGATTTTGTTATATACATCATAAGTTTGCTTATCATAAGAACTTCCTGAACTCTTTGCGTTTTCGTAATATATTTGATTTGCATATTTAAAATCAGCATAAAGTTTTTTAGCTTCATATGCATCTGCATAATAATAAGCAATAGATGAATTTTTAAGATTTAACTGCATTGCAGCTTTATTTGAACCATAATAAAATACCTTATTTAAATCTGATACATTGAAATAATCCTTATTTTTTTCAAATAATGTATTTGTAAAATTACCCCACTCTTTATCTATAGCATTATAATTGGAATTTGTGCTTGTGTCTTTTAACATAGAAAAACTATCATCTAAAATATTTGCTTCTAATTTTTCTTTATTAGCAGTATAACTTACTTTTCCATCATTAGCACTAAATTTTAAATCGCTATATCCATCTAAACCACTAATTGTAGTATCTGTTAAACTATATGAAAAATCTTCAACACTATTAGCATCATTTGTAGTTTTTAATATGTTTAGCTGATTATTTGTAACGCTAATTTTTTTAAAATCTGTAATATTATTACCGCTTTTAGTATTACTAAGGATATTTAAACTACCTTTTTTCACATTAAGCTCTGCAGCGTCTTGTCTAACATCGCCACTTCTTAGGCTAGTATTTGATGAATAATAATAGTTTTTATTGTCTGCATTTGAAAAATATTTATTATAAACAGGCTCACTAGGAACTATTGGCATATCTGGTTTATTTGTGTCATTATCATTATTTTCTTCATCTTCTTTATTATTATCAGAATTTTCATCATCTTCTTTTTCTAATAAAGCCACTACTTTATTATTAATTTCTTCTTTAATTTCAA
>NZ_JACGAS010000035.1:0-11829 GCF_020138135.1 Campylobacter sp. RM12647
TAAAAAAGGGCTTAAAGCCCTTTTTTTAAAATGTATATCTAATGGTTGAGTTTATTTCATAATCATTTGTAAGTTTTGTGCCAAAGCTTCTTTCAACACTTAAATTCAATCTTAAATTATCGCTAAATGTATATGCTGTGCCAACGCTTACAAATCCTCTATCGCTAGCTCCTAATTTGCTTTTTACCTTAGCATTTACTCCTTTTATAATATCGCCTATTAAAAGGTCTGCTTCTTTAGTTTGAGTATCAATTACTGCCCCAACACCAGCTCTAAATGTAAAATCATTTACGCTATAACCTGCAAATATTTGTGGTTTAAATATTAATGGAGAATGAGCATCTACATTTATTTTAAACTTATTAAAGATTTTTAAGCTTGATTCATATTTGCCGATATATCCAGTGATTATCTCAAGGCTTGGTTCAAGATAAAAATTATTATTTACATTAAATCTATATCCGCCCTCTGCACTAACTAAGAATGAATTTTGAGATTTAACATCAACAAATTTACTATCATAACTACTTCTTATATATTTTAATACCAAATCAGCAAAATATCCATCATTATGAATATAACTTAAATACGCTCCTACGCTAGTGTCTTTTGCTCTTACACCTGCATTGATTTTATCATAGCCAAATAGCACACCAGCAAGAATATCAGCATTATTTAAGCTAGTTTTTTTATCTGCACCAATTTGGGTTGAATAGTAATTAAAATTATTGTTACCATTGCTAAAACGACCACCATAAATTCTAAACCAAGTCCCAATATCCGCATTTAAACCACGCACTTCACCTAAACGCTTATTCATATTATTGATTTGAACATTTAAAGTGCTTAGAGCTTCTGCTGTTATATCGTCTTTTTTCTCATCTAAAATTGTTGTAGCTATTTGATTTGCTAAGGTTTGTGCTTGTGCTTTTACTTCAGGAGCTGCATTGCTTAAATCTCCATTGTGTGAAGCTGCTAAACTGATTAATGCGTTAGCGTGAGTTTGAGTATTAGCCGTATAAATACCACTTGACATTAACTCTTCTTTAGCTTTTTTGCCTTCTTCTGTATTGTTTGTAATATTTGCTTGAATTTCTTTTAATTGCTCTTCTAGTTCTAGTAAAGTTTTATTAGCTGTAGTTAGCTCTGTTTTAGCTTTTTCAAGGTCTTCACTTGCTTTATCTAAAGCTGTTTTAGCGTTAGCTTGATTTTGTTTAGCTTCTTCAACTTTAGTTTGAGCTTCTGCATATACTTTCATTGCTTCTTCAACTTTGGTTTGGGCTTGAGCTTGTAAAGTTTTATTATCTGTTATTTTTTGCTCTTGAGCTTGGATTTCTTTATTTTTTAACTCTAAATTCTCTTTATATTTTGTAAGCTTTAATTCTTCATCTCTTTTATTGAATACCAATTTATTATGAGAAGATGAAGCTTCGTTGTAATCAAATAAGGCTTTTCCTTTTTTTGTTGCTAAAGGCTCTAATTCGTCATCACTTATTTTTACAGCCAGATGAGCTTCTTCTTGATTTCTAAGTGCTTCAACTACTTTATTTTTTAACTCTTCATCTTCTGGTTTATTCTTTAATGCTTCTCTAGCTTTTTCTAACTCTGTTTGTGCTACTTCTTCCTTTTTTAATAATTCAGCGTGTTTTGTATTTAATACCCCTAATTGCTTTACCAAATCATCATAAGCATCTTTTTTAGCAGTTAAATTAGTTTGAGAAGTAGCTATTTGCTCTGTCAAATTTTTAATACTTGTTTCTTTTTTAGTAATTAAATCATTTATTCCTTGTAATTCTTGATTTAAAGTCTCTTTTTGAGTATTTAAAGAATTACCTTGATTTACTAAGTCTGTATGTTCTAGCTCAGCTTTACTCTTTAAGCCTTGTTTTTCTCCAACTATAGTTGTAGCGTCTTTAATAGCTTTAGATAAATCTTTATATGTTTTGTCTTTTACTAAATAATCATTATTAGCTGTTGTTACACCATTTTCTTTTTGAGTGATTGTTAATTTTTGAGCTTCAATCTTGCTTTCTAACTCTGTTTTTTGACTTAAAAAAGTATCTAAACTATTACTTAAACTATTTTCTACTGCATATACATTTGTCCCTAGTAGTGCCACTGCACAAACTGATGAAAATAATACTTTTTTCATAATTTCTCCTTATTATAAATTCCATCTAAATATAATATTTTTTTGTAAATTTCATTAGATTATTAGGAAAAAATTATTATAGAATAATAAAATTTATTATTTATTAATTTTAATGATAATATTTTTTGAAGAAAACTCACATTTTAAATCATCAACAACATAAGTTAAATCACCAATTATTTGAGTAAAACCATTTTGAGTTTTTGAGTAATTTTTCTTAGAAAATATATTTTTACATAAAATTATATCTTTTAACAAATCATCATAATACCATTTGCCAAAGAATTTTTCATTAAAGCTTTTTTTGGTATAGCATTCGTTGTTAAAACATATTTTTTCATTGATTTTAAAAGTATTTATGTATTTTCCAAGTGTATATAAATCAAGACTTAAATCACCTTTATTATCCTTTAAAAAACCTTGTCCTTTAAACTTAATAATATCGCTTTTAATAGTTAGATTTATAGTTGTAGTTGGAATTTGCTTAGCACAAGAGCTAAAGAATAGGGCTAAAATTAGCCCTAAGTAAATCTTATTTACCATTTAAAAAATCTCTTAAATTATTCACCATCATTGCTACTAGCCTTGTAACACATTCACAAGCAGTCCAAGCTATGTGTGGGGTGATTATTAGATTTTGCTTTTTGCTTATGTTTAATAAAGGATTATCAGCACTCATTGGCTCAACTTCTACAACATCAAGTCCAACGCGGATATTTTTACTATCAATTGCTTTTGCGAGTGCTACTTCATCAATTATCCCGCCACGCCCAAGATTTAGCAAATACGCATTATCTTTCATCATTGTTAGTTCTTTTTCGCTGATTAATTTATATGATTTGTCGTTAAGTGGAGCGTGAATGCTTATAATATCGCTATTTTTTAGCAATTCTTCTAAGCTAACTTTTTTAAAATCAGCATTGTAATTATTGTCACTAAGACTTGTATAAACCACATTAGCACCAAACATTTGTGCTATTTTTGCAACTTCTTTTCCAATAGCTCCAAGTCCTATAATTCCCCAAGTTTTGCCTTCTATTGTGTAAATTCTTCTTGAATAATCGCAAAATAGTTCGCTCTTAGCCCAATTGCCTTTTTTTGTGTAGTCATTATAATAAAGAGTTTCGTTCATTAATGATAAAAGTAGAGCATAAGTATGTTGAGCCACACTTTTTGTGCTATAACCTGCTACATTTTTAACTACGATATTAAATTCTTTTGCCGCAAGCAAATCAACCGTATTCATACCCGTTGCACTAATTAAAATTAGTTTTAAATCAGGGCAAGCTTGCATAACTTCACGGCTCATTTTGATTTTATTAATCACTGCTACTTCGCATTTTTCTAATCTTTTTACTACTTCATTAGGCAATGATTTTTCATATAATACAACTTCGCCAAATTCTTTAAATGCGTCAATGTTTTCTCCACCTAAGGTGTTTGCGTCTAAAAATACAATTTTCATTCTTTCTCCTTTTTATAAATTAAAGCATTTTTTATCTCATCAAGATTTGTTATAAAACCACGATTAATTAGATTAATAACATCGCTAGATGCAAGGACTAAACTAGCTATTTTGTCAATATGTTTTAAAAACTCATCTTCTTTTATAAAATCACTTATTTTAGTAGGTAAATTGATTTCTTTGTAAAACTTAAGCAATTTTTCATATTCATCATATTTTTTCTCAATTAGTAATTGGACTAAAATACCAAATGCTACTAATTCTCCGTGTAAGAAGTTTTTTTCTATTTCTTTAATATAACTTATCGCATAGCAAGTTGCGTGAGCAAAAGCTCCATTATATTCAATATTAATTGAGCGTGAAACATAGCCAGTATTTACAATTATTGACATTACGACATTTTTAAAACTCAAATCATCATTTAAAGATTTTGCATATTCATAGTTTAAATCTACGCACAAATTACTACAAATTTTGCCAAAAGAATTTGAGTAATTTACGCCTATATTATTAGCTTTTGCATATTTTAATTGCAAATCAAATTCGTAAAATTTCGCCATCGTATCGCCAATACCTGCTATTAAATACCTTTTAGGAGCGTTTTTAATAGTTTCTAAATCTATAAAACATTTAAAAGGTGGTTCTTTAAAAAGCGCTAATTCTTTAAACTTTTCATCTTCATAAATAACAGATAGAGCAGATACAGCAGCACAAGTTGCAGCGATTGTTGGTATAGTAATTATTTTTAGATTAAAAGCATTTGCTATGTATTTTGAAGTATCTAAAACTTTACCACCACCAATTGCTAAGACTAAATCAAATTCTAAGCCTTTGCATTCATTTATAATTTTATTAATATCATTAAACGAGCATTCTTTAGTATGCGTTAGATGATAATTGCCACTAATTGCGTATTCTAATTTATCTTTAAATTTCGCAAATGCCGTAACTCCGGCAATAACTAAAATATTTTTATAATTTTGTAATTCTTGTTTTAAATTCTTTTTAATATCAAAATCAACTACAAATGAAGTAAGACTTAGAATTTCTTGCATATTTTTCCTTTATTTAATAATGTGTCCTACGAATTGTGCGTAATTATCTATAATAGTTCCACCTTTTCTAAATCCAAGTCCGCACGCTTCGTAGGCAAAAAATACCCCAGCTTGATAGAACTCGCCATTATATTCGTTAAGTTCTGCAAATTCTTGATAAATAAATCCGTTATTTTCATAATCTCCATTATTTTTTGTAATTATTTCGCCATTTTTGTCCAAAATCGTAACATTTGCACCTTCACGACCAAAAAACGGCTTTTTAACTTGTTTAGTATTTTCAAGTGGTAAAAAGCTAGTTTTTAATAAATATTTATGATTTGGATAAAGCTGCCATAAAATCTCTAAAATAGCCTTGCTTTGAAATAATAATGTATAAGCAGGATTTAGGATAATTGCTTTTTGGTTTTTGATTATTTTTGTTAGTAAATGTGCTAATTCGCTTTCTTCAATAGCTATTATTTCCCAAGGAATTAGCATAAAGCAAAACTCATAATTCTCATCAGCTAAAAACACTCCATCTTCGCTAAATTCAACATCTTCAATATAAGCAAACTCGCATTCATATCCAGCGTCTTTTGCCATTTGCATAAGCAATCTTGTAGTTAGCTCTTCTTCAGTATTTTTTACACTTGTAAAAAGTATTTTCCAGCCTTCATATACTTCATCAAAATTACTTACATCTTCATCTAAAGTTGATAAGCGTTTAAAATTATCAACGATTGCTTCGTAAGTGTGATTGAATTGATTGCTTTCATCTAAATTATTTAGTCTTAATTGCTCAAATTGTAAAATCGCCGTTTCAAAAAGTGCCGTTGGAGTATTCGCATTAAACTCAAGCAATTTAATAGGTAAATTATCAAGCCCACCAGCTAAATCAAAACGCCCATATAAATGCCAATGAACTTCATTTTCCCAAGATAATTTCACAACTTCGTGTAGATTAAAAGGAATGCCAAGTTTATCTAAAAGATTATTATCAATTACATAAGAACCTGCGTTTATAAACATATCATATAGCTCATTGCAAGCGTTATAATAATTATTTGCTTCATCTTCGCTAATTATTATTAATTTATCATCTACATATGATTTTTTATCTTCATTTGTATGCCAAGTAAAACCCATATTTTCTAGCTTTTCAGTGCTTAGTTTTTGAATATTTAAAAATTTCATTTTTCTCCTTTTAATAAAAGCTGATTTTAACAAACATTGATAAAGCTTTTATGATTAATTTTTTTTTGATATTATGAAATGTATTTCGTGAGTGGTCTTGACACTCTTAAAAGCAGAGTTTTACTCTGCTTATCAAATCTTCATTAAAATCACTTATCAAATCATCTAAAAATCTTTCTAAATTTCTTGGATTTATACTGATATAGCAATTTTCATATAATTTATAACTAATATTAGAATATTTGTTATTTCTCATTTTCAATAAATTCTCAAAATGACTTGCACGATTTCTAAGACTTAAAAATAGTTTTAATAATGCTTTATTTTTATTATCTAAAAATATATTAGTCTTTTGCCCGTTTATTATTATGTAGTTTTTATTATTCTTATCAAATCTTTTTAAGTCTAAATCTGAAAATATATACTTCTCAATTTTTTCATCTTCAATAATCTTAATTATCGTTCCTAGCGTAAGATTGCTTAATAATTCATCTTTTGTAGGTGTTCTTTTTTTGCTTTTATATAATTTATTTATTTGTTCTTTTATACTTTCATTTTCGTAATCTAAAAGCCAATCATCATTATTAAACTTTTTTGCCAAAATATCATTTAAATAATTTCTTAAAGTTATTTCTAAAATGCCTATTTTTGGGGATAATTTTGAAATTAATTTAAGATTTTTAAAATGCTCGTCTAAGTCTTTATAACTTTGTAATCTTGTATTTGATAAGCACTTTATTAAATCTAATCTAAAATTATTTTTTACACTATCCACAAAATCCCCTTATTTTCGGTATTAAATAAACATTTTAATATAAAAAAATAAAATTGGAACACCTTTTGCTAAAACTTGCTTAGAGAATTTAATTACAAGGATATAAAAATGATGAGATCACTTTGGTCTGGAGTATCAGGTCTTCAGGCACACCAAATAGCAATGGACGTAGAAGGTAATAACATAGCAAACGTTAATACAACAGGCTTTAAGCACTCTCGTGCAAATTTTAACGACTTGATGAACCAAACAAGCAAAGTTGCAACAGCTCCACAAGGAGAGCTAGGTGGTAAAAACCCTATGCAAGTTGGACTTGGAACTCAAATTAACTCAATTACTAAGATTTTTGCTCAAGGAAGTATCCAAACAACAAAGAAAAACACAGACTTAGCTATCCAAGGCGATGGATTTTTCGTAGTAAGCCCTGATGGTGGTAAAACTTATAAATATACAAGAAACGGGGACTTCGTTCGTGATGCTTATGGTAACTTCGTTGATAATAATGGTTATATAGCGCAAGGTTGGTTAAGAGATGAAGTTACAGGCGAAGTTGATACTACTTCTCCAATTAGAAATATAGTAATAAAACCAGGTCTTACAACCCCTGCAAATCCTACAACATTAGTTAGTTTAAAAGCAAACCTAAATTCAGGTAATAGCATAGGCGATAAAAAAACTCCAATCTATCAGCTAGATAGCAATCACGAATGGACTAATATAAACGGCGATGGTATTAAGGTTGATGCGGGTGTGCATAAAGAAAACGATGTTTCACAAAATAGCTTTATTACAAACAAAAATGGTGAATTACGCTTAAATGAGCGTGGCGTTGATATGGGGGTATTATTCAATGCTAGTGGAGAAAGTCTTGGACTTAGAAAAGGTCAAGGAATTTGGGTTAGTTATGCAGAAGCTAGAACTGGTCAATTAACATTGGGAAATGCTGGAAATAATGCACCTACTATCGATAATAACGGAACATTTAATGTAGCTGCTAATTTAAATATAGAAATTAACGGAACTCAAATAGCTGCTAGTGTTTCAACTGTAGCTGATATAGCAACTGCTATTAATGGAGTAAGTGGTAAAACAGGTGTAAGAGCCGATATAGTAAATGGAAATCAGCTAATATTAGTAAATGATAATAAGCAAGGCACAACAGCAGCTATGAAAAATATCGTTGTAAGAGCTGGAAATGGAGCAAATGTAGATAATACTGGTATTTTAAGAACTGCCATAGAGCATCACGGCAATGGTAATGGCAGGAGTATAGAAGTAATTACTGCTTATCAATATACTTATGATCCAAACCCAACTAATACAGCACACGCATTAAATGCAAATACCGAAAGAAGCTTTAATACCACAGAAGATTTAAGAGAAGCTATGCAAAAAGATGCAAGACTTTATGTAAATTACGATGGAAGACAAATAGCTGATGATCAATGGAGTACAAATGGGACTAAAAATGATGGAGTTGAAATCATAGTAGATGCTAAAGGACAATTCGTTATCAAAAATCCTAAAGGAGACGCATTTAATGCTGATGATGGCGATATTACTGATATGAGCACAGAAGCAATTAATAATAGAGCTAGAGTATTATTTAATGGAGCTCCTGCAAATGGTGCAATCTTACCAGGCGGTATGAACCCTCCTTTAGCTGGTTGGGATCAAATTACACCGGAACAACAAGCACAATTTATACAATTAAATCCAGCTTTAACAACTCCTGCAAATGCAAACAACAATGAAGATGATTTCAATATGTTCTTAAGCATTAGCAATCTAACAAATCCGGCAAATAATGTTAATGAAAACGATAAGTTTATGAAAACTATGCAAGGTATGCAAGGAGCACTTACAAGTGGAGATGGAATTCGTCAAACTCAAGGGCTTTATATGAGCGCACATAGTTCAAGTATTGATATATTTGACTCACTTGGGACAAAACACTCAATCAAATATGACTTTACAAAAATCGGCTACACAGATGATGGTGGCACAGAGTGGGGAATAGTAATTCAAGTTCCAGAGCCTTGTGAAATCAACATTAGTGGCGAAGGTCCAAAAAATGTCCTAACAGGAACAATTAGATTTAATAGCGATGGTTCATTACAAGGATTTAGCCCAAGTTCAGTAAGCTTTACAGCAAACAACGGCTCAACTCCTAATCAAAACATAGATTTTTATTTCGGTAATCCAAATGATTTTGATGGAATTACAAGTTATGATAGAGAGAGCAATACAAGTGGTATTTCTCAAGATGGTTTTAGTGGTGGGGACTTAAACGGAATTAGAATTGATGAAAGCGGAACAATCATCGGAAGCTTTACAAATGGTAGAAGCTTTGGTCTAGCACAAATTGCGATGGCGACATTTACAAACAACGAAGGTTTAGAAGCTGAAGGCGGCAATGTTTTCACTCAAACATCAAACTCAGGTGAGCCAGTAATCGGAGCTGCTACAACAGGTGGTCGTGGTAAAATCCAAGCAAGTAGCCTTGAAATGTCTAACGTTGATTTAAGCACATCTTTAACAAACTTAATCGTAATTCAAAGGGGTTATCAAGCAAACTCTAAGACAATTACTACAAGTGATCAAATGCTTAACACACTTTTACAATTAAAACAATAATTTTTAGGATTTAAGCTTAGCCTTAAATCCTATTTAAAATTTCAAAATTTTCATTATAATAATTAAAATTTATAAAGGATTTTTATGCTTTTTATTTATTATAAAGACAATTTAAATGTATTAAAACGCACTATTAATATCAATGAAGAAATACCTGAAAATACTTTATGGGTAGATTTGTTTAATTTCAACCTAGATGAGATTGCTTATATAGAAAATAATTTTAATATTAAAATTCCAAACGATGATGAAAAATACAACATAGAAGAAAGTGCGAGATATTGGGAAGAGCAAGATACTATTACTATTAATAATGTGTTTTTAAATAAAGACGCTCTAAATCAAACAACCACTACAAAAGATACGATTACATTTTTACTAAATAAAAAAGTATTATTTACAATCCGTGCTAGAGAAATTCCGACCTTTGCTTCTGTAGAAAACATAATTCTAGCAAATCCAACTCATTATAAAAGTGGCTATGAGATATTAAGCGAGATTTTTGATATGAGAGTGGATAAAGATGGAGATGTGCTAGAGTGGATTGATAAAGTTTCAAGATTACTAAAAACCGAGATTTTAGAGCAAAAAAATGCTCTTGATTATGATTTTTACCTTGCTAAGATTTCAAATCTTCAAGATTTAAATATGCAGATTAGATATTCGTTGTTTGAGAAGAAAAAGACCTTATCATCACTTATTAAAAGCGATAAAATAGGCGTTCATATTAAAGAGAATTTAGACATAATTTTAAAAGATTTAAATTCTTTAATAGATTTTAGCCTTTCGCAACTTGGGATTTTGGATAATATACAGACGATTTTAACTAGCAAAATTGACATAGAACAAAACAAAATCATAAAGCTTTTTACCATTGTTACCGTTGCTATGATGCCACCTACTTTAATAGGGACAATTTATGGAATGAACTTTGAGAATATGCCTGAATTAAAATTCCAATATGGGTATTTTATAACCTTGAGCCTAATGATAATCTCTACAATAATACCTATTATATTTTTTAAGAAAAAACGCTGGTTATAAGGACGGAATTTAAAACAATCATAAATATTTTTTATGCTAGTTTTTTGATTTTGCTTAGTTTTTATAAAAAAGGTGCTAAGAATAGCACCTTAAAATAATTACAATAAAAATATATCGCTAAAATCTAATTTATGTTAAATTATTTATTTTGCTATGATTTATAGTGCTAATGCAAGTTGGAATTAATATATTTTTATTTTTATACACTAGCACTAAATCATTTTTGATATGACAATCTCTACAATCTTTTAAATCCATTACAATGCGTAGTTTTTATAAATCAGCTCTTAGACTTCAACATTTTCAAGGCGTTTAATAATATCTAGCGTTAGATTTTTATCTTCTTTACTTAATTTTTTAAAATCTATTTTAAAGCCTTTAAAAATACGGATTATTATTTGTTGTAATTGTTACATTCATATTTGTTACTTTTGTAATCGTTATCTTATAGCATATTAAATTATCAAGCTTTTAGCGAAATCTCTTAATCTAATTCTTTTAATCTTTTAAATACTGATAAAATCTCTAGTTTGTCTAACTCTTTTTCCATTTTTGCCATAGTTTGACTGACTAATCGTCTTTCTTCTTGGTATTCTTGTGTTATAAAACTCTTATCAACATATGGATTTTTTGTAGCGTTATCAAAATTAAATTCTTTCATATTATTTTTTACTTAAATTATTGTGATTTGTAAGCTTAACACAAGTTAAGACTAAAATATCTTTATCTTTTTTATAAACAAGTAGCAAATCAGGCTTAATATGGCACTCTCTATATCTGCTCATATTACCTTTTAATTTATAATCTTGTATTTTATATCTAATTTTTTCCCACTTGCTAAAATATCAATTACTTCTAAAACAAGTAATTTATCATCTATGTTTAATTTTTTAAAAGTCTTTTTATAAAGGCTAGAATAATCAATGTTATACATTACCAACTCATAGAAACTTTTTTAAACTCATCTAAGCTTAATGGTTTTCTCTTGCCTTCTAAAATCATTTTTGTGTTTTCTTCGCATTCTTTTATTGCTTCTAGCAATTCGCTTTCTTCTTCATTAAGCTTTTGTATATTAAAATCAGTATTAGAAAATTCCAACAAAGCCTTTATCATATTTAATAGCTTTTCATCACTTTTTAAAATTATTTTTGTATAGCTCATATTTGCTCCTTTTTGCGTGATTATAGAACAATTACGCTTAATTATTTTAAAATTCAAATTACGATTTTTAAATAATTTTATTTTTATGATTAAGTTTTAAAAAAATTTAATGTGAAATAATTTGAAAAATATTTTAGAGTTTAAAGAAGTAAAAAAGGTGCTAAGGATAGTACCTTTTGTGTTATTACAAATAATCTTTATTGCGTTTTTAAAGGTGCATTGCACCTTTAAAACTATTGTAATAATCCTAGTCGTTTTTTAAGATAGCATTAGCTATCTTAAAAACTCCTATTATTACTACAATAATCTTTGTAGTTTTTAAGGCGACAAGCACCTTAAAAACTCCATTCAGTATTACTATTGT
>NZ_JACGAS010000036.1:0-10760 GCF_020138135.1 Campylobacter sp. RM12647
AAAAATATTTAGAGATTAAAGAAAAGATAGAAACTAAAAGAAACAAAGCAAAAGAAATAGATGAAGAACAAACTAAAGAAAAACCATTCGAAGCCATAGAAGTAAAAGGCACAAGTACTCGTGAAAGTATGGAAGAAATACTTAGTAAAATTAATATTCAAAATATTAAAGATGAAAGAGATTTATTAGCTATATTTTTAGCCTATAAAAATGGCGAGAATTTATATGATAAAAGGGTTTGAAATTTTATATTTTAAATTGAAAGGAAGAGTTTGAAAAAGTTATTTTTTATAGCATTTACTTTAAGCTTTTTATTTGGCTCTGATGCTATTACTATTGATAGTCTTTTTAAAAGACAAATCGGACTTAGAAGCATTACAAGTCTTAGTTTAATCACTAGCGGGAATGCTAATATCTACACAAGTTATCCAAGTCTAATAATAGGAGGCGATCCTGTGATTTGGACTGATAATAAAAGGCTTAGTTTGAATGAAACTTTGATATATTCATTTAATAACAAGCTTGATTTTATAACTTCAATTGGCGCTAATGCTACTAGAAATGAATATAGTAATTTTTTTACGGGTAAGCCTATGAGTGAAACTCATTATTCATTTGAAAGCTTGTGGCTTGGGTTTAATTATAGATTTGATAGTTTTAGTGATAAAATACTTAGTTTTTCTTATCAAGCAGGATTATTACAAAGAGAAAAAGCACTTGATACAAATAAAAGTTTTTATTTTAAATCACATTCAGCTAAGCTAAACTTAAAAGGATATAGCGACCCTGCTATTTGGGGTATTTATATGGGATTTACATATAATGATACTAGGACTTTTGATAAACTAGCGATAAATTATGGAAATTCTTATAATTTTGGTGCAAATCTTAGTATAGTATTAAGCCCTAAAATTACGCTTGATTTAGAAGCTTCACAGAGTTTTCAAGCAGCTCAGAAAATCAATGGTGTAAAATATACAAATCTAAGAAGTATCCCAACATATAGTGTAGGCTCAACTTATAGTATAAATGATGATACAAGTATCAGTTTTAACGCTAGTTTTGGTGGTGGTTCAGCTGCTCCTGATAGTGTGTTTGGTATTAGCTTATGGCAAAAATTCTAATAATCTTTATAACTATAACTTGTCTTAATGCCGAGTTTGCAGTGAAGTCTTATAGACAAATCAAAAATAACTCCGTAGTAAGACAAAGTTATGAAGAATCTTGTGGGGCAAGTAGTATAGCGACATTACTAAATCTAACAAATATCAAGCGTTTTAGTGAAAAAGATATTTTAGAAGTTTTAGATAAAAATACTAATATGCTAAGTTTTAATGAATTAAATAATGCGTTAAATAAATTGGGTTTTAATGCAAAAGCTTATAAATTAAATCGTAATATATTTGAAAAAATATTCGTGCCTTTTATAGTAAAGATTGAAAATGACCCGAGATTTCCACATTTTGTAGTGGTAAATAATATTAATGGGGATTTTGTGAAAGTATATGACCCAAGCTTTGGCGAATATCTAAGCTCTAAAAAAGAATTTTATAGCGTATGGGATAAAGATGGTTTAGGTGGATACGCTCTAATAATTAAGCCAAATATTACAAAAGAACTAAAGCCAAATTTACCACGCCCAAGTCAAATAAAAGAAATTTAAATAAGTTTTATATTTTTAAAGTTTTTGTTAATTTTGCTGATATAGATGATAAAGGAGATGATTATGAAAATAACGGCTAATTCTTATATAACATATCCAACAACTAAAATTAGTAAAAAAAATGATAACCTAGATATTCAAGCCAATAAACCTTATTATGAAGATGGAAAGGCTAGTTTAGAATATCTAAAACTAGCCCAGCAAAAGCTAGAAAACGATCCGACTTATAATCCAATAAATGATAGAAATTTAAATCTTGGAGAAAAGGCAAGTTATTGTGTGTTTGGAGCATTAGACCCTGATTTAGTAGAAGAAATAAGCAAAGAATTTATGAAAAATTGGGTAGAAATTGATAAAAAAGAGCTTGATAGAACGCTAAACTCACTAAATATGCCATCTTTAGGTTTGCCTGATGATTTTCCTTTAGGTTATATAGATAGTAAGAAAATGCCAAGCGTTGAAGAATTACAAGCTAGAGTTAAAGAAAAAGAAAATTTAAGAAATAATGCAATAAATACAAAAGAAGAAATTAAACAAGAAGAAAAAGAAGAACAAACTAAAGAAAAACCTTACGAAGCCATAGAAGTAAAAGGCACTAGCATTCGTGAAAGCATGGAAGAAATACTTAGCAAAATTAATATTCAAAATATCAAAGATGAAAGAGATTTATTAGCTATATTTTTAGCCTATAAAAATGGCGAGAATTTATATGATAAAAGGGTTTAGTTAAAATGACAATCATAAATAACAATCAGAGTATTTTGGATTTAAGGCAAATATTTTTAAGAGATGAGATAAGGACTGAAACTAATAAAGATTTAAATTCTAAGCCAGTAAGCTCTGATGATTTAAAAGGCATTTCTAATTTATATAATCACGATAATTGGGGTAAGAGTTTTAGTGGGGTTAGTAAGAATGGCGAAGTTACTATTTATGGCAAACTATTAGGGCTTGATGATAAAAGTAGTTTAAATGAATTAAGCGAACTTTTAAGCTTTATTATGACTAATTCAAATTCAATAAACGGGCAAATTGCCTTAAATGATGAGCTAGAAAGCTTATTAAATAGTGATTTAAGCATAGAAGAATTTAAACCTAGATGGCTTTTAGCAATTACTAAGGATTTAGCAGCAAAAGAGCTAGATACTAAAGAGATTAAAAGAGAACCGATTGAAGTAAAGAGCGATTTAAATGTGTATAAAGAAAACTTAGCAAACTTGGTAAAATCTCTAAGAGAGCAAAAAGATAGCTATGATGCTTATGTTTTATCTATGCTAGAAACCGAGTTTATAAACAAAAGGACATAAATGCAAATTAACTCATCTTTAAATCAAATAAATCTCATTAATACAAATAATAAAGATTTAAAAAAGATAGATTTAAGCAAAGAGCTTAGCCAAATTGCTAAGCCTAATGATATGTTTGATTTATTTTTACAAGTTCAAAATGATTATAAGACAGATAGTATTTATCAAAGAGCTTTTGCAAAGCATTCTGATATAGAGATTAAAAAAGATTTACAAAGCTTTTTGCAAGCAAATCCTATAAATAGTAGTAGTGGTAGCTTTACATATTATGATGATTTAAGATTTAATTTTAGCGATGATGAAAGGCTTTTTAGATTATTTGCAGATGAAAAAATAAGCATAGATGATTTTAAAAAAGAATATCTAAAAATAAAAGCTGAATATGAAGAAGAAAAGCCTAGAGAAAAAATAGAAGTAAAAGGCACTAGCACTCGTGAAAGTATGGAAGATATTTTAAGCAAACTTGATATTCAAAATATCAAAGATGAAAGAGATTTATTAGCTATTTTAATGGCGTATAAAGATAGTAAGAATTTGTATGATAAAAGAATTTGAATAAATCAAATTCTTTTTATTTTTAAAATATAAATCCACCACCTTGAACCGGTGTTATATCTTTTACATCTTTTCCATTTGCATCATTACTTGTAGAGTTGTTGCCAATATTTTTAAATCTACAAATATCGCCTTTATTTGCATTTCCTTCTAGTATTTTTGCATAGCTTGTTTTAGCATTTGCATTAGTTACTTGCACCAAAGCACTAAAAATTTCTTCGTAGCCGTTTAGCTCTTTTGTGTAACTATCATAGATTTTATCGCCTTTTTTATAGCATTCTAGTTGTGTATTTATAGGTAGGCTTTGAGTAAAAACTGCTTGATTATTGCTGATTTTTTCTATTTTTGGTGGATAAATAGCAGCTTGAGTATTTAATACAATAGTGCTTGCAATATCGTTTAAAATACTATCATAATCTTTAGATTTTATATCAAGGTTTATGCTATCAGCAAATCTTATTTGTCTAGTTGCAAATGTAATAACTTGATAATTTATACTAACACTTACTTTAGAACTACTACCACTGCCAATAATTGAGTAATTTTTATTAGTTGTATTAACATCGCTTATGGTGTAAAGCAATATATAATCAGTGCCTAGATTTTGACCTAATTTTAAAGCCTCATCTTTATTTGCGTCATTTAAAATTATATCTCTTTCAATAGCTAATGCTTCTCCTTCTTGTCTATCCAATAAATCAAATTTACGAGTTTTGTGGATATTGCTTTCTATTTTAAATCTTAAATCTCTTGTTATTTGTTCGCTATCTCTTCCTAATAAAGAAAAATTATTCGGACTTAGAGCAGGTGCTACGATGATTTTTCTTCTATCGTTTTTCATTCCGGCTAGTTCGTATTTTTTTGAAACTGCTGTTTTTTGAATACTTACGACTACTCTAAATCCATCTTCTGTTTTTGTATTTTCTATAACTTCAAAAGAGCTAAAGCGACCATTTGTTGCTTTGCTAATTTGTTGGTTAAAGTGTTTATAAATCTCATTTTCATCACCACTTTTTATCGCACTAATTTGAGCTTCTTGTCTAGTTTTAACATAAGCTCCGTTTAATTTCAAAACAGCTTCTGCTAAAGCATTATCTACTGCTTGCTCGTATGTAATGCCATAGCCTTCTCCGGTAGCAGTTTTTGTGCTAGTTGTAGTTACTACTTTAGCATTTAGGCTTACTAAAAATAAGCCTAAAAAAACAATTAATATCTTTTTCATAATTTAATCCTAGAAATCATCAACATCAATATTTTTAGAGCGAATTACTTTTGCATTACCATTTGATGGAATTTCGCTTGTTTTTGAGCCTAATGTTTTTTTATCTAAATCACCTTTGATTTCTTTTCTTTCTTGCTTTGCTTGTTCTATGCTTGTAGGTGAATAATACATAATAACCCCAGCAACTCCGTGTGTATCAAATTGCTTAGTCCATTTATCAGCAACTTCAACACCTACTAGGCTCATTTGTGCTTCAGAGCTAAAAAATTCTTCTAAATCAGAATAGCTATCTGATCTAGTTTCTTTACCACCAGTTGCACTTTCATTTGCACCTTTTTTAATTAAAGTTGTATAGGCTTTTTGAACTGTATCAGTAGTTTTATCTGCATTTGTATAAGTATAAATAGATGATTTTACAAAAGTAGCTAAAGTTTTTTCTGCTAATATTTGAGCTACTGAATAACTTGAACTTTTATATTCATTAGTCATTCCATCCTCAATCTTATAAGTATCCATTCCAAAAGCTAAAAGTGATGGTTGGCAAGCTTCGTTGTAAAAGAATTTTAAACCTAATTTATTTATTTTATTATCACTTGAGCCTAAAGCATTCACTACTGCATCAGCACTTTTACATTGTTCTTCATTGTTTGTAGCATTTGCTTTATAGCCACCTGCTAAAGCTCTTGCTAATTCTCTTGACTTAGGTGATGTATATGCTACTATTCCTAGTTCTGTTTCACCATTATCACTAACTACTATAAAGTTTTCATAAGGAATTAATCCTGATATTTCTTCACGAGCTACTTTATACATTTCTTCTTTAAAAGTATTGCTATATAGCACTTCTTCTGCGCGAAGTCTTAATTCTTCATCAATTTGTGGTTTTGTCAAATCAATCTTATCATCACTGCCGAAAAATTTATTCATTAAGCCATCTAAGAAACCTTCTTTTTCATTTTTTGCTTCTTCTAGTCTTCTTTGACGCTCTATTTCTTTATTTAGTCTTTCTTCTACTAATTCTGCTGGCATTTTACTATGATCATTCTTTTTAGCAATTTCTTTTGCAACTAAGTTTCCTGCCATTTTCATTGCTAAATTAGATTTAATTTTTAAAAATGCTTCATTATACTTTGCACTTAAAAAATCATAATATTGTGGGTCGTTTGGATGCTTTGGAATTGATATTGTTTCTATATAAACTTTAGCATTTGGATTTTTTGCTAAAAGCTCACTTTTTGCACATTTTATTAATGTTTCTATATCATTTCCCGGATTTTCGCAAGTATTTGCAAAAACAACTGAACTTAATGCCAAAGATAAAACTATTTTTTTTACCATGCTACACTCCTATTTGAACCAAGTTTATTAATTTTTATTTCATCTTCCCAAATTGCTAAGCCATTATCAAGATTTGTAACCGTCATTTGGAAATAATAATCAACTCTTTGAGAATCACTAAAAGTTCCTTTAATTCTAGTATTTCTTTGAATTATTTTACCGCTTAAAGACCTATTTGCACTTAATATTGTGCCTTTTTTAGCTATTGTTTTTTGATTAAATTCGTCATTATCTCTTAATTCTCTTGTAGCGTGGGTCATATTATCCTCAGCCCCATTAGCTCCAATTGCTGTTGTTACATAAACACGACCAGAATTAAGTAAAGCAATTCTTATTTTTTTAGTAAGAATATCTGTATCAAAATGTTGCATTGTATCATTAGTAATCCTACTCATTACAAGAATATGGCGTTCGTTTGGATTTGAAGTAGCAAAAACAGGGCTTGCTAACATAGAATTAATCAAATCTCTTGCCGCATTTTGTAAATCTATATCATCAATACCTAGTGAAACAGGCTGATTTTTGCCATTATTTACTTCATCAACGACATAACTTGGTGCAGCTGCACAAGCTCCTAAACTTAGTGCTAAAGCTAGTGTGTAGTATTTTTTCATTTTGTCTCCTTAATTAAATTTGTTAATTTTTATTTTGTAATTATGTGCGTTTGCTGGAGCACCTAATTTTATATATTTTGTTTCTTTTGGTTGTAGTGTTAGCTCTTTTTTAGCTAAACCTAAATTATCAACATGCATACCATTATCATAAAACCAATCTTGTGAGTATTTAAGATTTAGTTCATTATTGCTTATATTAGTAAGTTCAATACTAATTATTAGGTTATTAAAATCATTATTGCTTCTTTCTTCGCATTTTAGAATTTTATTTAAATCTTCATCTAAATAGCTTACATTAAAGCATTGATTGTTTTTGATTACATTTGCATTGTTAGCACACGAACATAAAAATACAGCAAAAGCTGTTAAGATATATTTTTTCATTTTTTTACCTTTCTTCAAATATTGTTATATATTCAGTTCCTATTGTAGGAATTTTTACAAGTATTACATAATGTTTATTTATATCTAATTCTTGTGAAAATAGTGTTTGAGAATTTGGACTTGCAATATTTATACTTCCACTATTTGCAATTCTAATTGCTTGATAGTTTTTAGGTAAACCTATAAAGTATCTAATATCAGAATGGTTTAATAAATTATTTACCAAATCAACACCTATGCCAGAATATAAATTCTCTTTATTGGCTTTTACACTAATCATTGTTTTAGTAATCGCTCTTAAAAAAGACTTAGATATTCTAGGTATTAATGTAGCTTTGTATTCAGCGCCTATTATTTTATCCATATCACTTAGAAGCCTTGTTTTTTGATTATTTGCCATTATAAAAGGATAAGCATCACTACTATCTCCTAAAATTGCTATTGAAAACACTAAACTACTAATGGCTAATTGATTAGCATAAACAGAGTATTTTTCATTTCCAAAAGGAATTTTATAATCTATATCATTATCGTTTTTCTTAATAAAAACAATAGGCAATGATAGATTAAATTCTTTTAAAGATTTAGATTTACCATTTTCATAAATTACCCAAATATATTTATTTGTTTTAGATATTTGCATTCCTTTTTTTACTTTATTTGCTATTCTTTTAGTGTTGAAATTGTTTTTAGCTAATTCATAATCTTGATAAAATAGCAAATCATTTTCTTGAGAATAAACTTCTTTTAATAAATCAATAGAATTATTTGACCTACCATCTAAAATATAATAAAGAGCAGAAAAATAGCTAACAAATGGATTAGAATAATTAGCATAAGACTTATAAGCAGGAATTGGGACACTATTATTTATAATGTCTATTACTTCATTACTTTCTCTAGGTTTTTGTTGTAAGTAGTTTAATTCGCTTAAAATATCGCTTTCAAATTCTTCTTTATTTCTTTTTTGTCTATCTAAGGCTCTTTTGATTTCAACTCCAGCTTCATCGTATTCACCTAAAGCTAGATAACTCATTGATTTGTATGTATTAGTTAGCATTTTTTCATAATATTGACCGCTATAATCAGTTATATTATCATTAAAAAGACCTTCTAAAACTCCTTCTCCAATCTTTAACAATAGATTTTTTTCATCTTTATCTTTATAACCATCTTCAACCAAATCAAATAGCTTAATACTATCTTTATAAGACTTACACAAGAATGCTTGATATCCGTAATAATTGCCGTTGTAAAGTGGGTCTTTAATCTTTTCTAATACATTTTCTTTTGAGTATTTTAGCTCTTTTTTCGTAAGTAATTCGCAGTCTTTAGTATCTAAAGAATATATTTTATTTTTATTTTCTTCTTCATAGCCTAAAAAGACAGAAGAACAAGCATTTAATACTAATAAAGTAAAAACTAAAACAAAAACTTTTAACAAAACTCTTAACATCGCCGACCCCCCCCCCATTTTTAAAAAACGCCATTTTATAAAAACTTAATTAATATATATTAATTTTTTTTAAAATTCAATAATTCTTAAATAATAAGAATTATTGTTTATTTTTTATAGCTCTAGTATTTTAATAGGAAGACCCATTTTATTCATTTCATCAAAGAATGGTTTTGCATCAAATTCTTCCATATTAAACACACCTTTTCCACTCCATTTGCCACTTGCTATTAAATATGTTCCAATTGCAGCAGGAACGCCTGTTGTGTAGCTTACTGCTTGAGCGCCAGTTTCAGCGTAGCATTCTTCATGCACGCAAACATTATAAATATATACTTTTTTAGCCTTGCCATCTTTAATACCTTCAATAATACAACCTATGTTTGTCTTGCCTTTAGTCCTTGCACCAAGACTTGCAGGGTCAGGTAAAAGTGTCTTTAAAAACTCAATAGGAATTATCTTCATTCCTTGATGTTCAACTGGCTCAATTCCTAGCATACCTACATTTTTAAGACAATTCATATGTTGAATATAGCTTTGTCCAAAAGTCATAAAAAATCTAATTCTTTTTAAACCTTTTATATTTTTACATAAGCTCTCAAGTTCTTCATGATAAAGTAAATAGCTATCTTTAACCCCAACTTCAGGATAATCGTGTTCAACTTTAATCTCAAGTGGTTTAGTCTCAATCCACTCGCCATTTTCCCAATATCTACCATTTGCACTAACTTCTCTTAAGTTTATTTCAGGGTTAAAATTAGTTGCGAAAGCATAGCCGTGATCTCCTGCATTACAATCCATAATATCAATTGTATGAATTTCATCAAATAAATATTGCTGCGCATACGCACACATAACATTCGTTGCACCTGGGTCAAATCCACTTCCAAGCAGTGCAGGAACACCAGCTTTTAAAAAGTCATTATTTCTAGCCCATTGCTCTTTATACTCAAATTTAGCTAAATCAGGATGTTCGTAATTTGCTGTATCAATGTATGGAATTTTAGTTTGAGAACAAGCGTCCATTAAAGCTAAATCTTGATAAGGTAAAGCCACATTTAATAAAATCGTAGCGTTTATATCTTGTATAAGCTTAACAACTGCATTTGTATCATCAGCATTAATCGTAGCAGTTGCAATCTCAACTTCTAAACGCTCTTTAATAAAACTTGCTATTTCATCACATTTGCTTTTTGTTCTACTTGCAAGCGTGATTTTATCAAAATATTTATATTCAGCTGCTTTATAGGTTGCTACACGGCTAACTCCACCAGCTCCAATTATTAATAAATGTTTCATATTTTCTCCTTTTAGCTTATGATAAAATATTTATGATAATGATTAATCTTTTTATGAGATTATATTAGTCTTATTTTATTTTAGGAGTATATTATGAAAAAATTATTTTTAGCTTTAAGCTTAGCAGGTATTTTAGGTGCTAGTGAATTTGTTCTTGATAAAGTTCATACTAGCGTTGAATTTAGCGTTAAACATATGTTAGTTTCTAATGCTAAGGGCAAATTTAAAAGTTTTGATGCGATGATAGATTTTGATGAAGCTAATAAAACTTTTAAAGTATTTAATGCAAGCGTTGATGTAGCAAGCGTTGATACAAATAGTGAAAAAAGAGACGAGCATTTAAAATCAAGTGATTTTTTAAATGAAAAAGTTAATCCAAAACTTACTTTTGTTATGAGTAAATACGAAAAAGTAAGTGATACACAAGGAAAAATGACAGGGGAATTAAACATAAATGGCGTTAAAAAAGAAGTAACATTTGATGTTGCTATCAATGGTGTTGCTACAATGGGAGATAAAACTAAACTTGGGTTTGACCTAAATCTTGACCTTTTAAGAAAAGATTTTGATGTAGCAAAAGATACAAATGAGGGCTTAGTAGCAAACGAAGTAAAAGTTCAAATTTTTGCTGAAGCTGATAAAAAATAATTAAAATTAAGAATTTGAAATTTTATTTCAAATTCTTATATCAATTAATCTTGTATCGCTTAAATCTTTTTTAAATTCTTTCGTAAAATCTATAAAATCTCCTAGCTTATCATTACTAATTAACTCTTTTAATTTATCTTCGCTTATTTTTAATTCATTACTTATGTTTTGGATATTAAATTTTTGTAATATTTCTTTTTCGTTATTATCTAAAGATTGTGATTTTTTAAGTTTTTCAATTATATTATTAAGTTTGATTTGTTCTTCTGTTTTT
>NZ_JACGAS010000037.1:0-10726 GCF_020138135.1 Campylobacter sp. RM12647
TATTTTAAAATATTTAAATAATTTAAACTCAATACTAGTTTTTCTACTTTATATTTTTTGCTTAATCGTATTTGTTTTGTATTATTATGTTATATCGTTACTTTCTAGCATTCTTACAATAGAATTAGGTTTGAAATAGAATTTGCATAATGATTAACAAAGCTCATTTTATGTTTCAAACCGTGTTGTGTTAGAATTAGGTTTGCAATTACAATATATTTATTTGGTAATGGGATATATTTTAGGTTTCAAACCATGTTGTGATAGAATTAGGTTTGCAATATATGAGATTATTTCCCGCTCCACAAAATCTCAAGAGTTTCAAACCATGTTGTGATAGAATTAGGTTTGCAATAAATATTTTCGGTAAATTGCATCAACTCGGTGTTATGTTTCAAACCGTGTTGTGATAGAATTAGGTTTGCAATATTCATTACCATTTGCAAGGTTTGACATTGTTTCAAAGTTTCAAACCGTGTTGTGATAGAATTAGGTTTGCAATAAAGTCTACGAATTAATTTGCAAAATCGTAGAAGAGTTTCAAACCGTGTTGTGATAGAATTAGGTTTGCAATAAAAGAGAGTAATATTAATGACTACTATATCAAAAAGTTTCAAACCGTGTTGTGATAGAATTAGGTTTGCAATGTTTTAAGGTATGAAAGATTTTTAAAAAGTCAATAGTTTCAAACCGTGTTGTGATAGAATTAGGTTTGCAATAGCAAGGAAAACTTGCTATATATCAAGTATTTGAGAGTTTTTAAAAAGTAGTGATTTTTCCACTTTTAAAATTCTTTCAAATTTTAGTACTTTAGTGGAAAAATTAAACCTATGTTTAGTTTGTATCACTAAAATTAAAAAGCAAATCTAATTCTATCACAACGAGCGTTTGAAATCATTATTGCGGTTAAAGTTAGCAAAAATCCTAGCTCTGCATAGCACCTAGGATCCGCAACTTATTCTCTATCATCACAATAGTTAAAAAATTCACATTGATTACAAGCATTAAGACTAGCGCTACTATTTGGAAAAATTCCATTATCTAAAAGATTTTTCATATCTTTTACAACTCTTTTAAGCCTAGCAAAATCATTCGGAAAAATATTAAAAACCTTATGTTTTAGATGATTTGATGAGCATAAAATCACTCTTTTGCAAGGCTTAGCATAAGTTTTACTAGCTATTTTTGCGTATGCTAGTAGTTGCATTTTCGCCCCGTTACTAAGATTTAGATTATTACTTTGTTTAAACTCAAGCACCACCACCTCATCAACCCCAACAAAGAGCATATCACAAACCCCACACAGCTCATCATCTTCTAAATATTGATTTTTATAGGCTTTATATTCGCTTAGCCCAAGTTTAGCAAATGTGCGACTTTTGAAAAGCTCGTCTTGCTTTTTATGAAAATCATTACCAAAATATACATGCTTAGGATACTTTGGTGTAATATCGCAAAAATTATAAAAATAAAATATCCTAGGACAAAACACAAACTGCCTAATCAAACTCGCCTTCAAAAGTTCCATGAAATTCCTATTTCAAATTATTTAAAATTCTCATTGTTTTGGTTAAAATATACACAAGTTACTAAATACTATCAAAACTAAGTTGCTCTAAATCAGCCTTTTTATAACCGTGCGTATAATCTAAATCTATCTCACACCTACACAAAAATGCCTTATCCCCATCATCACAAAGCTTTTTAAAAAGCTCTTTTACCACCTTTATCTCGCTTTTGCTAAGCTCTCCATAAAAGACTGATTTTTGGATATTTAAAAGCCCTAAATCCTTTAACTCTTCAAAAAGTTTTGTTCGTGATTTGTTATCTTCTATATCGTAGCTTACAATATACACGCTCACCACCTAAACACATAAGAATGATAATTATTCGCACCGCACAAAAACCCACTAAGCTTATAAACTTGTCTTTGTATGATGCTTTCAAGACTTAGTTTAGAGTGATTATGTGGCAACTTTTTAGCAAGTGAGTTAAAAATCTCATTTGAAATTAGCTTTTTACACTCATTAAAATCGCCCTTTAGCTGATGCCTTAGCTTGATGATATTTCTATCAACTAAAAAACTTCTATACTCTTCCATAATGTCCAAAACTAACGATGGCTTAGCACTTCTTAAGCTATGAAGCACTCCAAAATATGGGTTTAACCCTGCGTTTATCACGCTTTTATAAATTATGTTTAAAAGTATTGCGTAGCCGTAATTTAGGGCTTTATTTACATTATCATCTGCATATCTGCCCATGCGATTTACAAACTCATCTCCTAAAAGCCTTGTTTGTCTAAGATAATCAAAATAAACTTTTGCCGCACTTCCTTCAATGCCAAAAATGCTATCTTTTGTCATTTTATAAGTTTTTAGCTCGTTAATAAATGTTTTTAATTGCTCGGTGGTTTTTTGTTTTAGCAAATCATCTTGCAAATACCTTGAAAAGTATAAAATCGTGGAGCGTTGGTTTTTGATTTTACCTATGATTAGCTCTTTTGCTAAGGCTAGATCTTTGCCGTTTTGTTCGCTTAAAATCTGATGTTTTATCACATTTACGCTTTTATGCTCGTGTAAAGTGTGTAAAGCTAAATGAGATTTAAAATCATTAAAAAATATCTTAACCCCACGCACTCCACAAGCATAGGCTAAGTCACTACTTAGCCCTACACCACGAGATTTTATACTTATGGTTTTTAGGTTTTTAAGTGGATATTCTTTGATTAACTCTCCATCTTTTTTAACTACTAATCTAGCCGATTTTAGCCCCAAATACACCCCGTAAGAATTCACTACGAGATGTTTTAGCATATATTATCTTTCATAATTTGTCTATTTGCTTTTGAGGTTTGATTTGTTGTGTATTTTAGCCCTAAAACTTCAAAATTATCACAAATTATACTAGCTTTATAATCCCTTGGCTTACCTAAAAACTCAACTAATTCAACATTTAAACACTCATCACAAAACTTCACCCATTTATCATTTTTATCATTTAATGCACCCTTAAAAATACCTAAATCATATCCTAATTTTGCCTTGTTAAAATGCACTTGCACCGTATGTCTAGCAGCTTCACCAACTATAAAATCAAGCTTTGAGATTTTTTCTGGTAAGTTGTTTTTAATGCTTATTTTATAAATTTCTTTAGCATTTTCGCTAAGGTTTAAAATATCTAAAATATCAGCTATTTTAAGTGGTAAAACATTCTTGCTATGATATTTTATACCTACAATTCTATCTTTATCAAAATAATTTTTTGTAGCTATGTTTTCATTTGCTAAACCTTCATAGCCAGTATTTCTACGCACCACAAAACTAGCTGCACTTACAACACTTAGCGAGTATGTAACACGGCGTTTATTTCTAGCTCTTTTTATATCTTTTTGATTACCTGTGTAGAAATTATTTATATAAAGCTTATGGATTTTTTCTACTTCGTTTTTAGTTTTTACTTCATTTTTTACTAGGATTGCATAGAACTTTTCTATATTTGCACCATTATCTTTAGGCTTGATTAACTCGTTACTTTTAGTATCAAAAAATATATCTAAAACATCTTTTCTCACACTTGATACCAAAAACTTATCTAAAAATTTAATTTTTTCTAGTGTTTTTATATCTTTTGCCTCAAAACTTGCAAAGATTAAATCAAAAACTTTTTTGGTATCTATATGAAATCTTACCGATTTAAGTTTTTTAACTTCCATTAATAAATCAAATTCTTTTAAAATATTTAAATGCTTATCACTTAAATTTTTAGCATTTTCATATCTAAGTGAGTAAATCGTATCTTTAAATAATTGCTTTCTTGAAATTTTATCTTGACTTAATTCTAAGTACTTTTGGCTTTGTATATTTTTTATCTCACTTTCTTTTAGATAAATCTTACTGAATTTAAACTTTGGTTCAAACTTCACATTCTCATTTATAGATACCACCTTTTTATCATTAATAGCACTAGCTATATAAAATACAACACTAGCATCTATACAATGGCTATGGCTTGATTGAATTTTTTCTTTTGCTATTTCTGGTAAATCAAGACTTAGCTCACGCCTAATAGCACTTGTTAGCTTACTATCAATAAAATTTACATTAATATCTAAATCTTTATTCTTTGTTAGAGCTTTTTGAACTATTAGTTTAGCAAGGCGTTTTTGAGTGCCGTTTGTTGTGGTTTTTAATTTATCTTGTTCTAATAATTCCAATGCTTTAGCATAAAAGTTTTCTTTAGGCATAAAAAGTGCATGTCTAAAGGCAATTTGCTCATGATATTTTAGATTTTTATAATTTGTATATTTATCGGTATCAATACCTTTTAAAGTATTATTTATAAAGATTTTTAACTCATTTTCGTTTGCTACACCACACTTTTTGTATATATCATTTTTATATTCTTCTTTTAAATCAGTAAAATAAATATACCCATCACTTTTTCTAAGATTTTCGTATGATTTTACGGGAATTAAATTCGCTTCTGAGTTATACTTACATTTACTTCTTGGCAAGATATGATCATATTCAGCATTTTTTAGATTTAAAGACTCCCCACTATAAGGGCATATTACAAAATGTTCTTTAGGCTTTCTTTTTACTTTAGTTTTTGTAAGCTCTTTTGCCGCAGTTTCAAAAGCAAAGGCATTTTGCTCTATATTTATACTCAATTCTTTAGTATTGCTTAAATCCAAATCACTCACTATCTCATAAGCAAGTCTATCAATATACATTTCAACCCTACCATTTATAAGCCTTGCACTATCCGAGCCAAATACCGAACACATAGCTTTTTCACCACTTGTTCTTAGTAAAGTTTGCAATGAGTGTTCCTTGCAAAGTTTATTAAAACCCTTAGTATCATCTAAGATTATATTTGCACTCTGAAGCAGTTGATTTATCATAGTTTTTAGCTTGTCGCTTTTAGCTACATTTTTAAATATTTCTTGGTTAGTTATTAATTCATAGGCTTTTTTATATTGCTCTAAAATCTTTTTTAATTCCTTATCATTTGTAGCCTTGTTATCTAATAAAGCCTTTTCGTCTTCTAAAGCTTTGTAAAAGGCGTTTTGATAAGATTTAGCCATTTCGCTAAGATTAGTTAAAAAACCATTTAAGGTAGTATTACCCTTAACTTTATTTTCTTTTTTATTTATAAATTCCATAAAAATATTGACATCATTTTCACTAAATCCATCAGGCTTAGCCCATAAAATACTAAGATGAGTATGTTTAAGGTTATTTTTATAAGGAGTATGACACCCACAAGGCTTTAAAAGTTTATTTGATAATACACCTTTTTTAGCCAGCAGCAATTCATCATAATATTTATTTGCAAAGTCTTGTAAGGCATCAAAATCACTATCATTTAAACATATCGTATCTTTAAAATATTTTGCATATTTATCAAAACTTCTAGGATAAAGTTTAATATCTTCTAAATACCCCTTAGATATATCTAAAAATCTTTGAAAAACCACTTTTAACTCATTTTCATCTAATTCATCGTATTCTTTTATAACGCCGTTCTCGTCTATAGTAAGGCTTGAAAAATTAGGATTTTCTAAAATATGTTTTAGGCAAGTTTTTAGCTTATTACCAAGCTTGTCTTTTAAGACTAATACATTGCAAGTTTGTGGGTTTTTATTATTCATTCTCTCATAAGGTGGAATGCTTATTATTGGGTCATTTTTACATAGATATTCATAGCTTGAATTTTCTAGGTTTTCTAACATTGTGCGTTTATTTTCTAACTCTTTTTCGCCTTGAAAGGTAAGAAATTTTATATTTCTTATGCTTTGTTTTCTTAATTTTTCATCATCAAAAACATCATCAAATTTGTTATTAAAATACCTTCTTAAAACCCTTGTTTGATAATTTGAAATATTACCAATAAGGTTGGCTAACTCATCGGCATTTATATTTAATTTTGAAATTACGCTTTCAAATTCCACACTTTTGCAAAGTTCTTTTATGTCTTTTATATATTTTTCTCTATGCTTGTTATTTTTAAGCATTTCATTTCTAAGGGCTTCAAACATATCTGTAATAGCATTTCTATCACTTGCTTTTATATTATAAACAAATTTATCGTTATCATATTTTTGCATTATTAGGCTAGTTTGCTTAGCTAAAAACTCACAGAATTCATCAGTATCATACTCGTTTGCAAAATTTGAAAGCCTTAATTCATAATCATTTTTGTTAATGCAGTTTTTAAACTCATAGCTATCAATTTCGTTTAATATTTCTAAACTCTCATCGCTAATGTCATTTTCAAATTCTATATTTATATAATTAAACCCACGATTTTTAAGTAGTCCATATATTAACTCAAGTTCGCTTTGGCTTAAATCTTTGATTTTGATTTTATTTAACAATTCATCTAAAAGCCTTCTAACAAATTTTGACCTTTTTTTACCCCTTTTTTGGTGTCTTTTGGAAGTTCTATCTTTTTTCAAAAAATTTATAAAAGATGGGTCAAAAATATAGTTCATAGCCGTTTTATATACAATCTTTCCATCTTTTGTATGTGTTATAAATACTCCATTATTTTTTGCTCCCATATCTATGCCAATATAAGTTTTCATTCTTGTTCCTTTAAATTCATTTGTGTGAGTATATATAAAATATTATAATTATAAATGTTATGGAATAAATAATAAAATATCGGAATTATAAAATAATTATCCGATATTTTTCTACTCTTATTAGTGATTTTAAAATCAAAAGTTTTAAAACTAACATTTACCTATACATAAAATATCATAAGTTGAATTAATCTTACTGAAGGGTTATCGGGGTGGCTAAGCCAGTTGCCCGATATTTTACTAACTTTAAAATGATTTCAAACTCTAATATATTGTGATAGAATTAGATTTGCTTTTTAATTTTAGTGATACAAACTAAACATAGGTTTAATTTTTCCACTAAAGTACTAAAATTTGAAAGAATTTTAAAAGTGGAAAAATCACTATTTTTTAAAAACTCTCAAATACTTGATATATAAGCAAGTTTTCCTTGCTATTGCAAACCTAATTCTATCACAACATGGTTTGAAACTACGTAGATAATTTTATGGTTTCATATAAATTAAAATTGCAAACCTAATTCTATCACAACATGGTTTGAAACACCATTTGTTTCAACTATAACTTTTTTTGGATTATATTGCAAACCTAATTCTATCACAACATGGTTTGAAACCACGCTTGCGTGGGGTTAGTTAAATAGCTATTCAATTGCAAACCTAATTCTATCACAACATGGTTTGAAACAAAAACTATGATAATTATTACAATGAATTATCTAAAATTGCAAACCTAATTCTATCACAACATGGTTTGAAACTAACTATTTGATATAAATTTGGCTTATTTTTCTTCCATTGCAAACCTAATTCTATCACAACATGGTTTGAAACCTAATTACTCTTTAAACCTAGATAAATCAAATGAAATCGCAAACCTAATTCTATCACAACATGGTTTGAAACTTCTGCATTTTTTCTAAAGCTTTTGCTATTTCTTCAATTGCAAACCTAATTCTATCACAACATGGTTTGAAACAAAAGAACTTTTGCACCCTTAAGACCTCTTAGTAAATTGCAAACCTAATTCTATCACAACATGGTTTGAAACTCTAGCATCTTTAATATCATAAGAGCGAAGTGATAAAATTGCAAACCTAATTCTATCACAACACGGTTTGAAACTTAAAAACAAAAATAAAAAACTTATCGTAATTTTTTATTATAAGCCCAATTCTAATAAAATTTAAATAGAAAAATAAAAACCTATAATTACCAAAATTTTTATTATTGCTTTTTTGCAAGACCTGCTTTTATATCTAAATTATTAAGCTTATTTATGCTTTTTGTTAGATTATTCATTTTATCAGTGCTAAGCTTTGCAATTTTGCCTAGTTTTTCTAATCTTTCTTGCTGTATTTTTAGCTTATCAAATCCACCTAAGGCTAACTTTAGCCCTAAGCCAAACTGCATATCCATTAAGTTCTCCTTAATTATGTTTATTTATAATACCCTTAACTTTGTGTGTGATTGACGCAAAAAAGGGGCTTGTAGTTTAGGTTGGGTCTTGACTAAAGCTTTAAAAGGTCTAATCAGCCTTACGTTAGTTAGCTTTCCCCACCCTGACATCACTCATCATCAAACCTTAAACTATCCACTAAATACCTACCTTTATCAGGTCTTAAAACAAGTTTATATCTCCTACCTAAAATACTATAAATGATGGTTTTACCTCTTTGCTTACTTTCTTTTTTCATCTATGCTACCCTCTTTAATAATCCTATCTATAAGCGTATAATCCATAGCTGTGATACTTGTGTGTTTTAGGTGCGTTGCTATCTGATACTTGTCTAAAAACACACTAGAGCCGTCAAGTTTTGCTACTTCTATAAAGGCGTGTTCTCTTTTGTTTTTAGCTTTTAGATTTTCGGTAATTAAACTTATTTTCTTTTTAAAAGCTTCGTTTATATCGTCTTTTTGCTTTTGTGTTGGATTTTCTAAGCCTTTTAATTTTTGCTTGATAAAAGCATCATACTTAGGCTTAAATTCATCATAACTTGCCTTTATCTCTTTGTATAAGCTTTCTCTTTTGATGTAGTCTGTAAAAGCATTATTCATAATCCTACGAGCTTGTTTTCTTAAAGTTTCATCTACACTTTTTACCTTTTCTTCTAATACTTTAAATAAAGCATTATTAGGCTCAATAGGATTATTATCAAATCCACGCACAGCAGCATTTAATGAACTTATTGGGTCTTTTGCGTTTTCTTTATAGCCAAGTGCTTTAGCTTCATCAAGGCTTAAAACCTGTGTTTTGCACCTACAACCCCAGCCATTAGGCGGGTAATTGTTACGCCAAAAAGAATGCTCCTTAGGTAAAATAAGTCCGTGAAAGGCTTTGTGGCTATCCCTAATCCTATTATCCATAATTGCTACATATCTTAAGTAAGGCTTATCGCTAATTAGTTGTTTTTCATACCTAGCAAAGCTATATACTTGTCTTAGGTTTTGATTAAAAACAACTTTTAAATGGTGTTTATGAAGTCCACTAATGCTTTCTAGCTCTTTTACGCAATCTTTAAAGCTCGTGCCATTTAAATAAGCCTTTTTAAGTATACTATGCATTCTTTTAAATGTTTCAATTTCATTTATTCCACTTATTAAAAATGTACGATTATATGTACTAAAGCGAAGTTTATCTAAATCATAATCTTTAGGTAATTCATCATTAAAGTATTTAATTGCGTCTAAAGGACTTAGATTAGATGAATAAGCATGATTTATTCTTCTGTATCAATTACAACAGTATCTCCGCTAAGCACTGCGTGGATTTCGGTAGCTAATTAATCAGGTTTTGAATTTGTTTTATGACAATATACGAAAATTTTAGCGAAATCGCTATAAATGAGATTAAAGAAGAAACAAAAGACCTTTTAGAAAATCATCTTAAAAGCGATTTAAAAGGTATTTAAAGCTAACATTATTTGACAAATAAGTTTAAATGAGTTAAAATGCTGGCATGAGAATTGTTATGTGTTCATAGCATCATCGCCATAGAGGGCGGCGGCTCATTGGCTATGAAACACTCAGCCCTCCTTTCTTACTTCTTATAAATTTGACAAGTAATGCAAAATCCACTAAAATATCACAATAACTACTATCAAGTATGAGACCAAAGACAAATGCGGCGAGTCCTCTTTATCTCGTTACTGAGCCGCTAGTAGTTATTTTTTATAGATTATTTTACCTTGAGTTAAAATATCATTTAGATAATCCTCTCTATCGCTTAAAAACATAGTTTTATTATTTATCACATCGCCTTTTTGATTTACTACCATTACTAAAGCTTTTTTTATATTATCATCATAAAACCATTTTATATATGTTTTTTTTAATGACTGACTTATCAAATCTAGGGTCTAATTCTTGACTTAGTCTAATCTCATCAGGGTCATTTATTAGCTTTTGGAAATAATCAATGTATAAATGACGATTTCTTTTTTTGATTTATGGAGCATTTTTCTTTTTATCCATAAAAAACATATCATCAAGCCTTATTACATCGCCTATCTTATCAATTAATAATTCTCCTTTTTTAGCATTAAATCTTTCATAAACTTTATTTAAAGCTTCTTCATCGCTAAGATTGTCATAGCTTGGATTTTTTGGTAATTTATCAAGACTTGAGCTAAGTTGGGTCTTTACATTATTACTTACACCAATCCTTTTATCATACGCAAATTGCTCACTTGCGATATTTGGTGGATTTGTCATTATTTTATATTTTCTTGCTTCTATTTCACTAATTGGTATTACATAACATTTGCAGTTATAATCATTCGGTGGGTAGTTTATCAGCTACCAAGCATCATCTTTGTGGATTGCAACATTATGCATTTTAGAATGACTACTTCTACTTGTGCTAAGCTTTGCTGATTTGTAAAGCCAATATGTTTTATAAGTGTAGTTCATCATCACTTTTGCACGGCTTAGATTATAAGCTCTTTGCATATTTGTTGTATAGATTGTTTTAAGTCTTGATGAATTTATATTTATACTTCTTACTTCGCCTGTGAGTGGATTTACAATGTCTTTTTTTCCGTACCAGCCTTTATCACTTAAAGTAGCTTTTAAACCCTTTTTAAATTCATTAAATCCTACACCATCTTTTTGAGCCTTAAGTAATGCATCGTGAA
>NZ_JACGAS010000038.1:0-9942 GCF_020138135.1 Campylobacter sp. RM12647
ACAGTAGTAATAATGAATGGAGTTTTTAAGGTGCTTGTCACCTTAAAAACAACTAAATTATTACAATAGTTTTAAAGATAGCTTCGGCTATCTTTAAAAACGCATTAAAGATTATTGCGTTAATGAATGGAGTTTTTAAGATAGCGTTAGCTATCTTAAAAAACGACTAAGGTTATTACAATAGTAAAAATTACTAAGGTTGTTGCAATAATCCTAAGGGGAGCACTCGCTCCCTTTTTTAAATTTAAAAATCAATTTCCTAATTTAAATTCTTTAAAACTTGATAAATTAAACATATTTAGTATAAGATAACGATTATAAAAGGAGTAAATATGAATGTAATAGTAAAGATGAATGATAATCCGCACTTTTTAAAGGCTTTAAAAGAATTAGCAAAGGCATTTAACGAGCCGATAAAGATAAAGAAAGAAAAAAGCAAATTAGATGATTTTTATAATAGTAAAGAATTTTTAGATTCTATAAAAGAAGCAAAAGAATTAAAAGCTGCGTATTTGCGTGGGGAAGTTGAATATATGGACGCTGAAAAATTCGTAGAAGAAAGCATGAAATGGTGAAGTATCAAGTAAGGGAGACTAAAGCTTACAAAACAGCCTTTAAAAAACTAAGCAAAGCTGATAAAGAATTAACAAATAAAATTATTTTAAGATTGGCAAATGATGAAGTATTAGAACCGGTTTATAAAGACCACGCTTTGCAAGGTAAATTTAAGGGCTATAGAGATTGCCATGTGAAAAACGATTTGGTGCTAATTTACGAAAAAGATAAAAATATTCTAACGCTAACTTGCATTAATATTGCAAATCACAGCAATTCATTCAAAAAATAATCTTTTTAAAAAAAATAATAACTTAAACATAAATTTGAATTTATCATATTATTGATTTAATACTATTTAGGCTATCTCTAAATCAAAATATAAAGCTTTGGTAATAATAAAAATATTGCTTTATATTTTTTAGTTTTTATGTGTAAATTATTGTTTTAAATTCTTTATTTTTTAATACTTAAAAAAATCAATATCAGTGAGATTTCAAGTGATTTTATGAGTAAAAAATACAATTAAATGCGTAAAAGTAACATTAAAAAAATAGCTAAATTTTTAAGAGATTTGTGGATAAAAATTATAAATCTTAGCTATCTTTACCGCTTAGTAATTTGGCAAGATTTAAGAAGTAGTTTAATACAAACAATAACTTAGCAATTTAAATTTTCTTACTTTTAAAGAAAATTAAAATATTTTTATTTGAATTATTATTTTAATTCTTTATTTTTTGTATTTAGTAATGCGAGTGAATGAATAAAGATTATTATTTAATGGTTATTTTTGCTTCTTTATATCAAAAATTAAGCTTTGCGTCATAATTTGAGTATATTTAGGCGATAAGATAAATGTATTTTGAAACTCTTTATGCTTAAACTCATTAAAAAATCCAATAAATAATATTTATTGGCAAGATAAAAACATATAAAGATTTTGCACCTTTAAAATAGGTGCAAAATAAATTAAAAACTCTTTCTTAAAGTCATATTAAGCGAATAATCCACATTCAAATCACCAAAAAATGTCCTTTCAAACTCGGTCATTAGCCTTAAATTATTCGTGAAATTATAATTAAATGAAGCATTAGTTAGCATTCTTGTATCTTTTTTGCCTTCAATTTGTCTAATTACATTTAAATCTCTTATGGTTTTATCGCCGTTTTTAGCTAAATCAGCAGCAATTCCAACCCCAAATCTAAATCCAAATCTTGAATCTTCGCTACTTTGCTTACCAAAACTTAGCATTGTTTTTGTATTAAATGGAACGAATGATTTGCTTTCTAATTTTATATGCTCGGCTTTATTTTCAAGGCTAATCGCACTAACATAGCCACTAATTAGCTCAACGCTAGGCTCTAAATAATAATTATTCATATAAAATCTATTGCCTAATTCTACGCTTGCTACTACGCTTTTAGAATGATTATTCGCGTTAATATAAATTGCTTTATTATTGCCATTATTTAGCGTTAGAGTATAGTCATTTTTATAATCAACATATTTTGCAATCATATCAATATAAAAACCATTATTAAAAATAAAGCTTGAATAAAGTCCCCCACCTATGCCTTTTACTTTACCTTCTAGCATATTTTTTGTATCTAGTTTATAAATTGAATTAGTAAAGATAATTCCCGCATAAGCATTGAAATCATCCATTTCGCTAATCTTATCAGCACCTATTTGTAATTCATAATATTTGGTCTTATTATCTTTTAGATACGAACTTGCTCCACCGAAATTCCTAATCCAAATTCCGCCATTTGCAACCTCATCTCTTAGCTCTCCCATACGCTTTTGCATATTGTTCCACTCTAAAACATAGTTAAAAAATGCTTGATTTAGCGTGTTTTTAGCTGTATTTATTGAACTTTCTTTCTCTCTTACGAAGAAGTATTCTTGATAATGGCCTTTTGTTTCTACATTGCTTGGATTGTTGCTAGGATTTGGGTCAAGCTCAACTATAACAGGCTCTTCTGGGTTATTTGGAGTGCTTGGCTCATCTGGATTAATAGGCTTATTTGGAGTTGTTGGGGTGTCTGGCTTAGGCTCAATCGGTTTAGTATCAGGCTCACTTGGAGTTGTTGGAGTGCTAGGAATACTAGGTTCGCTTGGATTATTAACACTAGGCTCATTTGGATTAATAGGCTCACTTGGAGTTGTGTCTGTGTTAGTTGGCGGAGTTGGTTTAGTATCAGGCTCACTTGGTTTATTTGGAGTGCTAGGCTCATTTGGTGTTGGACTTGGCTCTGGTGATGGAGTAGATGGTATTTTTTCAAGATACCATTTAGCTGTGCCGTTTTCAGCATAATATTTTACATTAGCTTTAAGGTCAGCAAATACTGAATCTTCACCTTTAATACCAAAATAATTTTCAGCCACTAAAGTATCATTAGCCAAACTTGCTATTAGTATTTTATCATCTCCATTTAAAAAGCTTTCTTTAATTAAAAGCTTATTATTAGCTCCACTTGTGCTTTTGCTTATATTTAAAGCATTAGTTTTGCTTTCGTAAATATATGTTGTATCGATTGAGTTTAGGCTACTTGCGTTTATATTTGCATTAATCATTGCACCATTAAACTCAAGACTAGAAGTATTATCAGCTGTTATTGTGCCTTTAAAATCTGTGCCATTTAAAAGGCTTAGTTTTGAATTGGTTTTCAAATCAAAATTTGAATTAATTTTGATATTTTTAGCAATGCTTTCGCCTTTTGTTACTTCTTCTTGATATTTTAGATTTTTGTCATAACTTTCATTTTCTAAACTTCCTTGAAATTCTGTTGCAATAGAATTTGCCTTTATATTTTCTCCATCAAATCTATCTATATAAGCTAAATTATCGCCAATTTTAATAGTTGAAGAAATAGAATTAATGTTTTTAATATCCACATTTGAATGTTTTAAAATATCAAGACTAGCTTTGTCTAAAGTTAGGCTAGCCATTTTATAATTTCTCTCTTCCCAATCTTCTTGGTCTAGCCTTGTAGGGGTAGTAAATATATCTTCTTTTAGCTTATCTTTTACATCTTGTGATACATAATTATGCACTATTGGATGACCTTGTAAAACTAAATTTCCGTTTTTAAATTCCATATTTTGAATATCTAAACCACCATCATAAACAGCGTATTTACCACTATTATTGTGATTTTGAACTATATTAATATTTCCTTTAATATTTCCGTGATAAATAGTATTTGTAGGTTCTGTTGTAGCAAATTTATTGATTTCAAGAGTGCTTAAGTTAGTGCTAGTATTTGTTATCACTGCATTATTATCACTCGCGTAAAAATTATTAAGATTAATATTGTTTCCATTTAAATCAAGCTTACCTGCATTCTCGCCAAAATATAAATAATTTGTATTTATTTGATTTGCGTTATTTATCTTTAAACTTGAATTATTAGTCATATAAATACTACCAAAAGTTGTGCCTGAAGAATTTTTAAACTCAACTTCACCCCCACCTATTCTAAGACCTGCATTAGGGCTACTTGAATTAACTATCAATTTACCCGCACCAATTTTATGTAAATAATCATTTTTTGCTGTTTTAGGGTCATAATTTACAACCGAATTAGCACCTATATCAAGACCGCCGTGTAAAAAGTCAAAATTACCTTTAATATCATAAGTTAAATTATCTTTTATAATCAATGCACTAGAACCTAAATCAGCATTAGCACTAAGAGTTAAAGAACCGCCATTTATATAAATATCCTTATCGTTAGCCATTGCTAATACTCTTTTATTGTAATTTAATTTTGTTTGAGCGCCCAACAAACTATAATAGTGTTTAAACGATAAATCAGCTCCCATTGTTTTTTCAAGTTCTACCAAACCATCTTTTAAAGAATCAGCATCAAGTATTAAATTAGCCGTAGTGCTTATATTGTGAATTTTATTAAAATTATCCATAGTGTGATTATTTACTAAATGATAATTAGTATAAGTACAAGTTACACTATCTCCTTTACAATCAGTACCACTAGTAACACCTACCATATACCATTTCTTATCTTGATTATCCCAAACATATAATGCACTTCCACTATCTCCTTTAGAACCAGTACTTGAGAATTGAATTCTATTGCTACCTAATATATTTAACATATATAAACCATATTCATTTTTAAAACTATTAAAATCGCTTAAATTTGCAATTCCACCTGTAAAGTATTTATTATTAGTGCTTATTGTTTCAGCGTCATTTCTTTGCTCGGTAATTTTTTGAATACCTGTTCCATTTCTTACAAAAAGTGTATATCTAGAATTATCATATAAAGCAGCCTTACCGCTAGTATCCGAACAGCTCAAACCACCATTTTTACAAGCTTCATAATTTGTGTCTTTTCCATTCTCATCATAGTATTTTATTGGAGCAATATCTGCTTTAGTATTTAAATTAATCTTATTCATTCTAAGCTCAACAAAATCTTCTATATCAGTTCTTGGAGGACAAGTTGTATCAGCACAGTTTTTAAAATAATCATCAAAATTATTAGAAGCACTAACAGCAGTCGTTCTAACTCCACCAAATTCTATTACTGAACCAGCTTGAATTAATTTATCTTTTCTACTAATCATATGAGCTGCCGTTAAAACTCTGTTTGTTCCTATATTGGTAAATTCTCCCCTAAACAAATCCCCCGTTTTATTACTAGCACTAAAATCAATCATAGGCATAGAAGAAAAACTATCTACTTTTAAAGTCTCATCTTTAGAACTTACGCTAAGCCCTGTTGTCCCTGCTTTAAATTTGCCTTTATTAGCACCAAAATCTAAATAATCTTGATACGAAAATCTACTATCAACGGCACTTGCATTTAAACTAGAATATAAAATACTCATTAAAATTATTGATTTTTTCAACATTTTTTGCCTTTTTTTATAAAAAATAATCGTTATTTTATAATGTTTTTCTTAAATTAAAAATCATAGAATTTAAAAACGATATTTAAATTCTTTAAATCAAATTCTAAAAACAAATTATTCCTTAACTAACTTAAGATATTTTTCCAAATTACAAAGGATTTTAATGAAAGAAAAATTAGCAAAACTATATTTAACATTTTTTTATTCAGGTCTTAGTCCGTTTGCAAGTGGCACAATGGGGACTATTGCGGCATTACCATTTGCTTATTTGTTACTAATTTACACAGATAAAAGCACTTTAATGCTATTAAGTATTGCAATTTTTATTGCAAGTATTAAAATCATTGACGATTATGAAAAAACTCACGAACACGATGCTAAAGAAATAGTAATTGATGAGGTTTGTGGGGTTTTTTTGGCGATTGGTATGAGTTTTAACAACTCTTGGTGGCATTTTGCTTTAGCTTTTATCTTATTTAGGCTTTTTGATATAACTAAGCCAAGTATTATTGGTAAAGTTGATAAAAAGCTAAAAGGTGGCTTAGGCGTTATGCTTGATGATTTACTTGCAGGATTTTTTGCAGGTCTTTTATGCCTTGTAATTCAAGGAATTTATTTAAATTATTTAAAGGATTTATTATGAAAAAAAGTTTAATTTTATTAGCTTCTAGTGCGGCTTTTGCTTTAGATATTGGTGTAGTTTTACCACTTAGCGGTAGCGTTGCAGCGTATGGAAATGCGGCACTTAATGGAATAAAAGTAGCAAATGCAATGCAACCAACTTTAAAAAATGGAGAGCAAATCAATTTAAATATAGTTGATACAAAAGGCGATAAAATAGAAGCCATCACAGCAACTGAAAGAGTTTTACCAAAAGTTAGTGCAATAATTGGAGAAATGATTACTGCAAATACTATAGTGGTTATGAATACAGCTGAAGCGAAAAAAGTGCCTGTAATTGCACCAGCTGCTACAAATGATAAATTATTAAAAGGTAAAAATTACGCTGCTAGAGTGTGCTTTAATGATAGTTTTCAAGGCGAAGCTATGGCAAAATATTTATTAGCTCAAGGTAAAAAAACAGCAGTAATTGTAAAAGACCAAGCGACTGATTATTCACTAGGTTTATCAAAAGCTTACAAAAAAGAATTTGTTCAAGGTGGTGGAGAAATATTAAAAGAATTAATCATTACAAGTGGAGATAAAGATTTTAACGCTATTTCAGCTCAAATTGCTAGTTTAAATCCTGATGTAGTGTATTTGCCACTTTATTATCAAGAAGCAGCACTTTTTGTAAGACAAGCAAAAATCGCAGGTGTTAAAAGTATAATCGCTAGTGCTGATGGGGTTGCTGATGAGCAATTTATCAAACTTGCAGCAGAGTATTCAAACAATCATTTATATACAGATAGCTTTGATGCAAATGTTCCACCAACAGAACTTAGCAAAAAATATTTAGCAGAATATGCAAAAGCTTATAATGGAAGTCTTCCATCAAATTTTGCTGCAATGGGTGCTGATGCTTATTTTGTATTAGTAGAAGCTGCAAATCGTTGCGAGCAAATCACTAGCGAATGTATAAATCAAGAGATTAAAAAAACTAAAGATTACGAAGGCGTTAGTGGAATTATTAGCATAGATAGCACAGGAGAGACAAAAAGGTCTTTAATTATTAAAGAAGTAGTAAATGAAAACGCAGTTTATAAAGATAGCGTAAAGTAAGGGAGCAAAATGAAAAAAATATTATTTTCTTTAGCATTATTAACAAGTATGAGTGCTGATATTTTAAGAGTAGCAACAGCACCTAATTATCCGCCTTATGAATATTTAGAGAACAACGAATTAAAAGGCTTTGATGTTGATATTATTAAAGAAATTGCTAAAAGAAATAATTTAGAAGTGGAGTTTAAATATATGGATTTTGACGGATTAATCCCAAGTCTTAAGAGCAATAAAGTGGATTTAATCGGAGCAATTATGAAAAAAACTCCAGCAAGAGCTAAGGCAGTAGAATTTACAATTAATTTTAAAGATAGTTCTAATTATTTCATAAAAAGAATAGAAAATAATGAAAATCAAGAAATTAAAAATTGTAAAGATTTAGATTTTACTAATACGCTTTTTGGGGCTGAACTTGGCTCGGTGCAATATGATATAGCAAAAAAATCTAGCCAAAAAGAAGTAAAAGGCTTTGCAAATTCTAGCATTAGCATACTTTCATTACAAAGCAAAAAAATAGATGCTATAGTATTAGATAAGGTTGCTGCAGTTAATTTTTTAAATAAAAATCCTGATTTGCAAGTAGTTTGCGAGTATAAAGATGAAGACTCACAAGGATTTGCCGTAAATAAAGGTAATACAAAATTACTTGAGATAATAAATAAAAGCCTACAAGAAATGCTAGATGATGGCACAATAAATGAAATTAGTAAAAAGTATAAAATAAATTAATGCTAGTTCATATTTGTTGTAGCGTTGATTCGCACTTTTTTTTGCAAGAATTAAGAAAATTAATGCCTGATGAAGAACTCATCGGGTATTTTTATGACCCAAATATTCATCCTTTTAGCGAATATGAATTAAGATATTTTGATGTAGCAAGGTCTTGTAAAAAGCTTGGTATTAAGCTAATTAAAGGTGAATATGATTATGCTGAATGGTTTAATTATGTAAAAGGCTATGAAAATGAGCCTGAGCGTGGGAAGAGATGTTCTAAATGTTTTGATTTTAGAATGCAAAGTTCTGTTGAAATGGCTTTAAAATTAGGGCAAAAAACATTTACAACCACACTTTTATGCTCTCCTAAAAAAGATTTAGAGCAATTAAGAGTATCTATGCAAGAAGCTTTAAAAGGGACTGATTTAGAGTTTTTTTGTGTTGATTTTAGAAAAGATGGTGGAACTCAAAGGCAATTAAAATTAGCAAAAGATGATTTATTGTATCATCAAAATTATTGTGGCTGTATTTACGGCTTAGCTCAACAAAAAAGCGAAGAGCATTTGATAAAAGAATTAAGCTCAAGTATATATAAAAATCAAATTCTACCTGGCTCAATAGAAGAAAAATTGCAATTTTTTAAAAAAGTCGTAAGATTAGAAAGCAAAAATCAACAATTTAGCATTATTAGAGAAAAGTTTTTAAATTATCGTTTGCTTTATGCAAGAATTAAAGCTAATAAAAATACTGCAAAAGCTTTTGTTTTGTTTTATTCGCATTTTAAATCACGCAAAATTAATCTAAGTCTTGACATAAGTAAAGAGCTAATAATGTGTAATAAAGATGAATTATGTGTAATATCATTTAAAAAAGCGAATGAATTTTTTAAATACGAAAATTATGAAGAATTTTTAAAAAATCCACCAAGTATTAAAAAGCAAATAAGCTTTAGAGCAAAATTATTTAATCACTATAACCTAAGTCCTATTATAATTATTGAAAATATCCCCGAAAAAATTGAAATAATTGCAAAAAGCATAATTTTTGAGGATACTAGATTTATACAAGGAAATTAATGGAACTTAGCTCAAATGATTTAAATATTTTATTATTTATATCTTTTGTTGTTTTTTCATCGCCTTATATAGCAAAGCTTACTAGCTTACCTATTTTAGCGGTTGAAATTATTTTAGGAAGTATTGCTGGTGCTATTGGAATAATCACAAAAACACCTGCTTTTACCCTAGCTTCTCATATTGGATTTTGCTATTTAATGTTTATAGCAGGGCTTGAAGTAAGCCTTAAAGAATTTATAAAATTAAATGCAAATGAGCTAAAAAAAATATCTTTATTTTATTTAATTCTTTACGCTTTAGCTATTAGTATTTCTTTGATACTAAAACTTAGCTTAGTAGTTGCAATAATAATTCCTGTTATGAGTATAGGGCTTATTAGTATTTTATATAAAGAATACGAAATTACTCCAAAATGGCTTAGTTTTACTATGGTTTTAGCAGCACTTGGCGAAGTAATAAGCATTGTTTTAATAACTCTTTTAAATAGCTTTTCAAACTCAAGTAGCACAATGCAAGTTGTTACTTCTGTATTGTCAATACTATTCTTTTTAGGGATTTTTGTTGTAATTTATTATATTTTTAATGCGATTTTTTGGTGGTTACCTTGGCTTAAAGAAATTTTAATGCCTGATTATGATAAAGCAGAGCGTAATGTAAGGCTTAGTCTTGCATTGTGGATGCTAGCAGTTGCTTTAATGCTTTATTTTGATTTTGAAATAGCTTTAGGAGCGTTTTTAGCTGGTATGTTTATATCTAGCTTTTTTGGGCATAAAAAGGATTTAGAGCATAAATTAAGCTCATTAGGACACCCTTTTTTAATACCTATATTTTTCGTATATGTTGGGCTAAGCCTTGATTTTAGCTTGGTTAATAAAGAGCTTATATTAATGTCATTTGCTATTATTCTTACTATGTTAGTTTGTAGAATAATTAGTTCTTTTGTATTTTATAAAGACTTTAAAATATCTTGCATTTTATTAGCTTTTACATC
>NZ_JACGAS010000039.1:0-8259 GCF_020138135.1 Campylobacter sp. RM12647
CCACCGCCGTATTTTAACATTAGCTCACCTATGTTTGTTTTGCTAGTTCTATTAAATATACTTTTACCTGTCGCATAAACCATATTTTGACCTCTAAATCCTAAGATTTTATGAATTGATATATTGCATTCAGGATAAAGTGCATAAATCATAAAGCGATTACCTGGATAAATGATTTCTTCTTTGCTTAAATCTAAAACAACAAGGTTTTTATAAACTTTAGAGCATCTTTTTAGTTGTTCTTTAAATTCTTTTTCATATTTAATGTATAAATCGCTTCTTTCTACCACATCAGGTAATTTCATAATATCATCAATTTTATGATTTTTACAATAATCAATTAAATCCATCATAAGGTTATAATTGCTTATCCTAAAATCGTGAAATCTACCAAGTCCAGTTCTACTATCCATTAAAAAGCTTAAGAATTCCCAACCTTTAGGCTCAAGTACATCTTCCATTAAAAATTGAGCGCTATCTGCTTTATCAACAGCTACCATCATATCGTGCCATTCTTCAGGAAATTTTACGCCTTGTTTTTCATAATAATCATAAACAACTCTAGCAGCACTTGGTGCATCTGGAATAATTATATGATTATCTGCTTTTCCGTTTCTAATACTTTCGCTTTCGTGATGGTCAAACACTAAATAAGCATTAGGACAATATGGTAAGTTTGTAACAATATCATTATTTGTAATTTCTATTGTTCCATCTTGCATATCTTTTGGATGAACGAATTTAATATCACTTATTAAATCCATATGTTTAAGCAAAACAGCACATACAAGTCCATCCATATCACTTCTAGTAATTAATCTATATTTATTCATAGTTTTTCCTTTGTTTTTTTGATTATTTTTAAGTATTTTATACTATTTGATTGCATTTGTTTTATTTCATAATAACAATGCTCATCTTCACATCTTTCTTTTTCACTTGGAACATGTCCTAAACGATTAAAGACATAACCACCAATTGTAAGTTCTTCTAATTCATCATCATATTTAATATCTAGAATTTCTTCAACACTTTCAATATCTAGTCTTCCATTTACTATATAAACATTATCGTTAATTTTTCTGAAATCTTGTTCTTTTTTATCATGCTCATCGTTTATATCTCCAACAAGTTCTTCAATAATGTCTTCCATAGTTAAAAGCCCAGCTGTTCCACCATATTCATCAATTACTATGGCTGTATGAATTTGCTCTTTATTCATTTGAACAAGAACCTTTGAAATACTAATATTTTCTGGAACAAATAGAACTTTTCTTACACATTCATTTAAATCTTTATTTTGATTATCTAATAAATCTCTAATATGAATCATACCTAAAACATTGTCTTTACTAGCATCTATAAAAGGAAATCTAGTGTGTTTATAATCATGAACTATTTTTATATTTTCTTCGTATGAATTAACTTTATTTAAGCAAATCATATCTCTTCTAGGAGTCATTATTTCTTTCGCTACAATATCACTAAAATCAACAGCATTTTGTATGAGTTCGGTTTCAAATTCATCTAAAACGCCACTTTTTTGACTTTCGCTTGCTATGAATTTAATTTCTTCTTCAGAATGAGCTGCGTGCTCGTTTGTTTTTATTCTTAATATTTTCAATATAGATAAAGATAAGAAATCAAATGTAACTATGAAAGGTGCAAAAATTATTCTAAATAAATAAAGTGGTCTTGCTATCCATAAAACTATGCTTTCAGTTTTTGCAATTGCTATACTTTTTGGAACAATTTCTCCTAAAACTACATGAAGTAGTGTAATTAATATAAAAGAAATAGCAACAGAAATACTATGTATTGCTATAGGATTTACATCAAAGCTTGATAGAATTTTATTTAATAAAACAGCGACAGAACTTTCTCCTAACCAACCAAGAGCCAAAGAACTTAAAGTAATACCTAATTGAGTAGCTGATAAATAAGTATCTAAATTTTTATACATTTCTAAAGCTAGTTTTGAATTAGCTCTTTTTTGATTTACAAATTCTTCTAACTTACTTTTTCTAATCTTGACAATACTAAACTCAGATAATACAAAAAATCCATTTAAAAAAACACAAAACAATGCTAAAAACAGCATTAATGCCGTATAACTGGGGTCCAAAAAATCTCCTTGTAAAAAATAAAGCTAAAATTATAAACATACAAACTTAAAAAATAGTAAGAATTATAAAAAGGCATTTTTATATTAAAAATTAAAAGGAATTTAAAATAATTTGATTTATTTTAAATTCCTAAAAAATTATTTAGTGTATTCTACGCTAAAGCTTTCTTTTGCACTAATTTCGCTATTTGAGTGCATTCTAATTAAATCTTTTATATATTCATTAGTTTTTTTATCACTTGATAATTCAAGTTCAATACTTCCATCTGTAAGTTTTTTGATATTAGAATTGTAATCACTTGTAAAAGAAATATTATTAATAATATCAGCAATTGGCTTTAGATAATAATGCCCGCTAGTAGTTGTGCTTGTGTATAATTCGCTAATTTTACCAGTTGTATTTATATATTTTAATTTTAAATCACTCGGTAATAATTTTTTATATTTTTTACCAGCATCTGCTTTAGTATCTTTATACATTGCATAAGCAAAAATAAATGGATAATTTTTTGTAAAATTAACAGGAGTTCCTTTATCTATTGTTATGCTACTTGTAGTATCAAGATTAAATTCATTTACATCAGGCTTATTTAAAATGTCTTTACTAGGTGCTAAGTCATTTGTTTTTTGGAATTTCGTATAGCCTATTTTTGTAATAAATTCTAAATCATCAGGACTCGCTTCGTATTTTTTAGCAACGCTACTTAGAGTATTTAAATTTTTATTGACTTCGTTATCTAAATTTTGCATTTTTGAATCAAAAATCGCATTTAGTGTAGTATTGCTAGCGCTTAAAGTCATTTTGATTTTTTGATTTGTGATATTCATATTTTTAATACTTAATTTATTTGTATAAATTCTATATCTACTACTAGCTTGAGTATCGTTATTATCTAAGAAATTTAAATCAAAATCTATATCAATATCGCTAGGAAAATACTTATATACATATTCTAAACTATTAGCAGAGCTTGAGCCTTTATTTTCTATATTTACAGGTATATTTAGTGAATGTGTAAAATCGCAATTTATACCAGAACATTTACCCAAATCAGCTTCGCTTTGTCCTACAACTTCATCAGAAAATAAAACAGCATCAGATAAACCATCAGATGTTTTTATATTATTTAAATTCGTAGTAGATGAGCTAGTAAAATCAGCATTAATAGGCTTAATTAATATATGGCAAGATATTTTTCCATTAGCGTTGATTGTATTTGAAAATCCGGTATTTTCACATTTTTTATTAGTAATATCACTTCCTACAAAATCATTGTCTTTAAACTCAATAATTCCACTTCCAGCAAAAGGATAGGCAATTACCATATCAAAACTATAATCTTTATTATTGCGTTTAAAATTAATAGGATTTAGTTGGCTAATTTTGTTATAAGCACTTGTTTCTAAATCAAATGTATAAAAACTACCTTTGCTATTTGTAACTTTTAATTTAGCTTCTTTAATTCCTATATTTGAATTAATACTTAATTTTCTATCTTGGGTATCTAATACACTTGCTTTAAGGGTAGTTGGTAAAGGTTTTTTTAATCCTTCTCCTGCTTTAGTAACAAAATCATTTATTTTTATTTCAGCTGGTCTTACCATAAAGTTTTTGCATATTGGAGTAGGGGTTAATAATTTACCTTGCATATCTTTTTGAGTATAGCAAATATCGTGGCGACCTGGAGTTATATTGATAAATTCAATTATAAAATCTCCCATCATTTGATTATCAGGATTTACTCTAAAATCATCTTTATCGTATATTAAAACCTTAGTAGCTCTTCCATCATCGTGATTTACACTTGCAGTATTAGAAAAGAAACTAATTCTAGTTTTATCAGCTGCATGAACAAAACCTATATATACATTATCTCCAACCATTCTTGTATATGTATCATTAGCTATTTGTGCTTTTTTGTCATTTAAATCTTTAATACTAGGTCTTAAATCTTCTCCTAGACTAGGTTTTCTATTTAATATTTTCCAGATACTTCCAAAATAGTGTTGTTTTTGCACTATTTCTTCATCTGTTAAAATAAATGCTGCAGTCTCACTAACGCCTTTTATGATATTTTTACTATCTACTTCAAACATAGGTCTTTTATCGTTATCGTAAATTCTTTCTGTTGTAATTTCTATTAACGATGGTTCTTTTAATTTAAAGCTAAGTTCTCTTATGAAGTATTCTAAGTTTTCTGAATTAGCGTAATCTAAATCTAATTCATAATAAATCACACTTGGTTGCTTTGATTTTATAATGTAATCATTTCCATTTTTTGCTAAAGTGCTAATTTGAACTCTTAAATCTACATAATATTTGCTTAAATCTTTATCACAACATTTTATATAATTTCCATCTTTAGTCTTTGTATAATCATATCTTTTTTCTAAGTTTTGACCATTATAAAATGGAGTTATATGAACTTCAGGAATTTTATTAAATATAGGATATGTTTTATCTCCTACTTTTGCACTGCCTGCTGGATTTAAATCTTTTGAAATTAAACTAAATTTAGTGCTATTTGCGTCAGGATAGAATAAGAATTTAAAATTAGCATTAATTTCAGGTTTATTTTTATAAATGCCTACAATTGTATCAGCAGGGAATTTCCCATCTCCATAATTTTTACCCCAATTTACAATATCTGTAGATGTAAAATATTTTGGATTTTTTAAATGAGCGTATAAATCCCCTGGACTTGCTGTGTATTTTTTCATATTGTCTTTATAGTATTTATATTCTTCTTTTAATGAAGTTGGTCTTAAATGTAGGCTAAAGATTTTTGTGCTTATATTTTCTTGATTACCTATATCTTTAGGCATAATTCCAGCTCTTTCTCTTATGCCGTTTTGTTTGTATTTTGAATTCTTACATTCTTTTCGTATATCAAATAATCCAGGTCCAACCTTGATTATACAATCTTTTGAATTTTTGATTTCTTTATATATTGCTTTTTCGCCTATTGCACCATCTCTAGTTTTATGAATACTATAAATACTTCTTTCTTGTGTTGTATCTATGTAAGGAGAAAATCTTTGAATATATTTAGCATTTGCAAGTGCTTGATTGTTGTTATAAACGAAATTCCTAAGCCTTAAAGCTTTTATATCATAGGTTTTATGTTCGTTTGATTTCCACTGACTTTTTTCATTGTAATATCCATTGCTAGAAAAATAATATCCATCGTAATATTCCATATTAAATGTGTAGCATTTGCTTAGTCCTGATTTATTTTGTGCGAAATATTGATTATTTAAAAATCCCCATTTAGCATTACCTTTTAAAAATTCTTTAGGAGAATACAAGGCATTATTTTTTAAGAAAAATTGTTCTGAATATTTAGCGCATTCATCATTTGTATAATAAGCATTATCAGTTAAGGTCGCACCTACTTCGTTCTCATCTAGCGTTAAAGGTATTCCGCTAGCAAATCCTTGGTCAGGATTTAATCTACAACCTTTGCTTTTCATAAATCTTACAAAATCATTGTATGCGTTTTCGCTATCAGAAGTTGTGCTTGAGCCGTGCTGATAGCCTAAATAAGTATTTGCAAATCTATAAGCATTTGAGTTTTTTTCATTATTTAGTAATTGTTCGCTTAAAAAATAGCTAAAAATTGAATCATTATCGCTACTTGCTAAAAGTATGATTTTACCTGTTGTATTAACTTCAAATTCTTTAAACACATCTTGAATATACGATTCATCATAAAAATAAGATTTCATTGGAAAAGTAATTTCAGTATTTTTTACACTATCTAGCTTTTTAGGTTTTGAGTTTTGATGAGAAATAAAATCATCATAATTATTAGGATTATAATTAGTTCCCGCTGCATTATCTTCGTAATTTACACAAAATACATTTTCTCTAAATCTTCTTGAATCGGTATGATGAGATGATTGATTGCCTTGAAAATAGCCAAATTTTTTCACAATGCTATTTTGATAATCTAGTTTAGCCCAAGCATAATCCCAATTAAATCCCCAATTTACAATAATTCTTTGCTCGTCTTCCGCATCAGTTCTATTAAAATGATCATCTATGTTAAAGATTTGATAAAGTTGAAAACAAGCGCTTCTGCCTTTATCATTATTTCTTGTATTATTTATAACGCAATCAGCTAAATCTATATCTGTATGTTGTTTATGGTTTTGAGTTCCAAAATACATTCCGAAAGGATGAACTTTATTTGTATATTCATAAGAATAAAGATTAGATATTACGAGTAGTGATATGAGGACTTTTTTCATTATGCACCTTTAAATTAAGATTTTAAGTTAATTAATTATATTTTTTAGTTTTTAAATTAAGATTAAATTAAAAAATTATGATTTAAAAGAGTATTTAAAAATAGCCCCTTTTTCATAATTAAATGCTTCATATACAATATCGTATTTTTTGCAAATATTTCTTACTATATTAAGACCTAAGCCAAATCCACCTTTAGCTAAATCTTCTCTAGCATATCTATGCCAAATTCTTTTTGTATCTTTTATGCCAATTCCTTCATCTTGTATTATAAAAATTATTTTTTCATTTGATTGGTTTAAAGATATTGTAATTTTAGAATTAACTTTTGTATATTTAATTGCATTTGAAATATTATTATCTACAATTCTTAGTAACTCTACTTCGCTGATTAATACATATAAATCATTAGTGATTTCTAAATGAAATTCCACACTTTTCATACTAGCAATACTATTAAAAAAATCAATTCTTGTTTTTAAAAAATTAGAAAAATTAATATTTTTTAGTGGGTATTTAGCATTTGGATTTTCTATATAAAATCCTACATCATCATATGTTGTTTTCATTTGATTTAGTGCTGCTTTAATTCTTTTTTGATATTTATTACTTTTTAACATATCAGCATTTAATAAGGCTATACCCAATGGAGTTTTTAACTCGTGCATTGCATCATAAAAAAATGTATTCATAGTGTTTTTATACCAAATTAAACTTTTGATATTGTTTTTATAAACTAAGTAAATTAAAACAAATAATATAAAAGTTCCCCCACCAAATACTATAGCAGCATTGATTATGCTTTTGTTATAAACGCAAGGTTTTGATAGCACCACATTGTATGTTGTATTGTTTATTTGTTTTTGGAATTTGTAATAAAGCAAAGAATTATGAGTTTTATATATAAAATCATCTTTTATATAGTTTATATCAAGTTCGCATTTTAAAATTTCTTCATTATTGAAAATACATATTTTTATATCTTGTAAGTTATTTAAATCCTTATTTATATAACTTGCTAGTTCTAATAGTGTAGAGTTTTTATCATTAGCTACACTTAATTTCAATATATTTATAGCTAACATTGATATGACTAAAGCTATAAGGGTTAATAGTATTGTTTGCTTAGACATTGATTTTATAGCCAAGTCCTCTAGATGATATTATAAAATCATCGCAAGTTTTTGCTCTAATTCTTTTGACATATACTCTTACATCGCTTGAACCATTGGTTTCAAATTCTTCATTTGCCCCCCCCATACATATTCATAAATACTGCTTACATTTACATAACTTGATTTATTGCTTAACAAATATTCAATCAATGTGATTTCTTTACTAGTAAGCTCTATTAGAGTTTTATTTTTGCTAAGACTTTTAGAAATATAATCATATACAAACTCGCCTGAAATTGTGATTGTATCATTACTTTGAGTGTTAAAAAATTGTTTTAATAATTCTTTAATTCTATATTTTAATTCATCTAGTTCAAAAGGTTTTTTAAGGTATTCATTGCAGCCTAGTTCATATCCTTTTTTAATACTTGCTATATCAGTTCTTGAAGTCATCATCATAATAGGGTTAGTAATATTTAAGCTTTTTATATAACTTAATACATCAAAGCCATTAGTATTTATTACTTTTATATCAAGTATATAAAGATGATAAAATTTATTTGCGATAGTTTTACAGGCTAAGTCGCCATCACTAAAAACATCAACACTAAATCCTAAATCTTGCAAATATTCACAAATACTAGTAGCATATAAATAATCATCTTCAAGCAATAAAATATTCATAATTACTTCCTTAAAAAATGTTTATTTTAGTTTTTTAATATTATTTTTAGCTAAAAAGTGTCTAAATTAGGATATTTCAATCA
>NZ_JACGAS010000040.1:0-7789 GCF_020138135.1 Campylobacter sp. RM12647
AGGAGTTTGAGTGGTTGGAATTTTATTTTTAATATTTGTTTGATAATTTACATAATTGTTATTTGTTATTTGCATTTTAAACCCCCGTTATTTTTCTATATCGGTAGGTTTAAAAAAAATATTAATGGTTATTAAATTCTTATAAAAATTTATATAAAATTTATATATAAACTTATTGATAATAACAAACAAAAATTAGGCAATAATATTTAAACCTTAATTTATTATTAAATTTTAACTTTAATTATACAATCAAAAAATATACTCATTAAAATCTAAATCAAAAGGTTTTATATGAATAGAAGAGTATTTATTACAACCACATTAGCTTCATCAAGTTATGCTTTTAGCCTAAAAAATAATGGTATAGATAAAAAAGATAAAAGATATATAGGAGATAGCAAAAAACGCTATGCAATGCTAATTGACCTTAGAAAATGTATCGGCTGTCAAGCTTGCACTGCTGCTTGTATCAATGAAAATCAAGTCCCCCACGAACAATTTAGAACATTTGTTACTGAATATGAATTAAGTAAAAGCGATGAAGTATTTAAGGCATTTTTGCCAGAACTTTGTAATCATTGCGAAAATCCACCTTGCGTAAGCGTTTGCCCTACAGGAGCAACTTTTAAAAGAGAAGATGGAATAGTATTAGTAGATAATGAAATATGCTGGGGTTGTAGTTACTGCGTAAATGCCTGTCCTTATGATAAAAGATTTATTAATAAAAATACAAAAGTAGCTGATAAATGCACTTTTTGTGTGCATTTAATAGATAATAATGAATTACCAGCTTGTGTTCAAACCTGCGTTGGTAGGGCTAGAATTTTTGGCGATTTAAATGATAGTTCAAGTGAAATTTCACAAATATTAAAAGATTATCCAACAAGTGTTTTAAAGCAAAATTTTGGGACTAAACCACAAGTTTTTTATATTAATTTAGACAATGAATTAAATGAAATCAATCCTAATCATAAAATGTTTCAAGATATTTCAAAAGAATTTGATTTGGCTTTAGAAGAAGAATGGAGAATAAAATGAGTGCTGTGGTTTTAGAAGGTTTTAGCGTTCAGCGAACTTGGGCTTTAGATGTTGTGAATGATTTTTTCATAGCAGGAGCTAGTTTTGGAGCGTTTTTATGTGCTAGTTTATATTTAGTATTTGGATTGAAAAACTACAAAAATATCGCCCTATTTTCAATGATAATTTCTTTTGTTTGCTTATGTGCAATTCCTTTTAATTTAATTGATGATTTAAAACAACCTAGCAGAGTTTTTGAAATCTTTTTAAATGGCTGGGGTAATCTACCAACTTCAGCTATGAAAATAGGAATTATATTACTTATAACCTACCCTATTTTACTAATACTATTAGCATATAAGCATATTAACAATAAAAATACTAAAAAATTAGGAATAATCACACTTATTGTATCTTTTTGCATTCCTTTATACACTGGATATATTTTAGGAACAAGTGTTGGAGTTAGTTTTTGGAATACACCTGTTTTACCACTTTTATTTGCTGCAAATGGCGGTGTAGGCGGTGTTGGAATATGTGCTTTAGTCTTATTTGTATATTCAAAAATCATAAATTATAAAATCAATCTTTTTATCTTTATAAGACTTGCTAATGCTTTAATAGTATGTGATTTATTATTAAGATTATTTTGGTTTAGCTTTATGCTTGGTTTTAATAAAGAAATTAAAGAGCTATATCAATATGTATTTATGGCTAGATTTTATGAGATTTTCATACTTGAGTTTTGCTTAATTTTTATTATTTTAATAAATCTTTTTACAAGATTAAAAAACAATCAATTCTTTTTATTACTTGCATTTTTGTCTATGATAATTTATAGCTTTAGCTTTAAATTTAATGTAGTTTTTGCAGGAAATTCTATGCCAAAAATTATGAGTGGATTTTTAACATACACACCAAAAATCTTAGGTAGTGATAGTTTAGGTTCTGTATTTGGCAATTGGCTAATTTGTATAAGTTTGTTTTGTCTTTTAGTAAGCATATTAGAAAAACAAATAAAAGGAGAATTAAGTGAGTAGAAGAAAGTTTTTAATAGCATCAGGGATAACAGGCGTAGCAGGGGCTTATTTTTACAATGAAACAATACAAAAAATCATAAAACCACAAACAAAAACAAACGATAGCATATATGCAAATAGCCTAAATCCAAAAATCGGCAAGTATTATTCAAGTGTTTGTAATGGTTGCGTTACTCATTGTGGTGTTAGGGTAAAAGTATTAGATAATAAGGTTTTAAAAGTTATTGGCAATCCATATAGTTTATTATCAAGCGACCCTTGGCTTAATATGAATGCTAGTATAAAAGATAGTTATTTACTCACAAATCAAGGCAAAATCCATTCAAGTGTTTGTGCTAGGGGTAATTTAGTATTTGATAAATTAAATGATAAAGCAAGGGTAACTAAAATACTAAAAAGAGTTGGAAAAAGGGGAGAAAATAAATGGCAAAGTATTGAGCCTGATAAATTTTTAGATGAGATAGTAAATGGTGGAGATTTGTTTAATGAAGGCTATGTAAAAGGATTTAAAGAAGTTTATAATCATACTGATTTAATAGATGAAAATGCTCCTGAATTTGGAAAGAAAGCAAATGGATTATGTATAATCGCAACAGGCGATGAAGGAAGAAAGAATTTCTTTCAAGAAAGATTTCAAAAATCATTCGGAACTATTAATTTTCACGGACACACAGCAACTTGCGGTCTTTCTATGAGAGCTGGAATGGCTGCTTTTTTAAATGATTTTGATAAATACCCACACTTAAAACCTGATTTTGATAATTGCGAGTTTTTGATTAATTTCGCAAGTGCTCCTGCTCAAGCTGGAAATCCTTTCAAAAGACAAGGATTAAAAATAGCAAATAGAAAAAGCAATAATTTAGAATACGCAACAATAACCCCAATACTTACAAATTCTACTTCAAGTGCATCTAGCGTAGGAAAATGGATTGCTATAAAGCCTGGTGGGGATTTGTTTTTAGCATTAGCCTTATTACAAGATGTAATAAATCAAAAAATTTATGATGAAGAATATCTATCTTATACTAATTTAAATGAAAACAATGTAAGTTTTTCTAATGCTGCTTATTTAGTCGTTGAAGATGATTATAAAAACTATAAAAAAGGAGAATTTTTAAGAATTAATAATGAAATTATGGTTATTAACGAGCAAGGATTAATAAGTGCAAAAGATTGTAAAAAAGCTAATATTTATTATGATGGAATAATAACTTTAGATGATGAAGCAATAAAGGTTAAAACAAGTTTTATCAAATTAAAAGAAAGTGTCAATTCAAATTCTTTAGATGATTTATTGCAAAATAGTGGCGTTAGTAAAAAAGATTATGAATATTTATTAGAAAAAATCAAAAAATATAAAAATAAAGTAGCATTTGATTTGCACGGCGGGACTATGCAAACTAATGGATTTTATACAGCTTATGCTATTTTAGAATTAGTTGGTTTGCTTGGGAATTTAAATAAAATTGGTGGAATGAGTGCTGGTGGGGGTAAATATAATGATTTGTCAGGAGAATTTGAATTAGCAAAATATAAAGGCAAAATTAAACCTAGTGGAATTAGGGTTGATAAAACTAAAAAACCTTATGAAGCAACTAGCGAATATAAAAACAAAATCAAAAACAACGAAAACCCTTATCCATCAAAACTACCTTGGTATCCACTAACTAATGCAATTTGCACCGACGCAATCACAAATGCAGCATTAAAATATCCTTACGGAATAGATATATTGCTTTCTTGGAATGCTAATATTGCTTATGCTAGTAATATGAATAATGTTAAAAATTCTTTAAAAGATAGCTCTAAAATACCATTATTCATAGCAATTGACCCATTTATAAACGAAACAAGTATGTTTGCTGATTATATAGTTCCTGATAGCGTTATGTATGAGACTTGGGGTGTTGTTAATCCTTGGGGTGGTGCTTTGAGTAAAGCTAGTCATTTTAGATTTCCTATTTTAAATTCTCCTAATGTTAAGTTTAGTAATAATGAAAGCGTATGTATGGATAGCTTTATAATTGAATTAGGCAAAAAATTAGGCTTAGCAGGATTTGGTAAAAACGCAATTAGCGATAGTGAAGGTAATTTATTTGACCTTGATAAGCCGAGTGATTATTATTTAAGAAGTTTTATAAATGTTGCACTTGATGGTGGATTTGATTATGAAATAAACGAAGATGAGATAAAGGACTTACCATTCATTCAAGAATTAAAAGAAATTAGCCCAAAACACTATAAAAAAGCTTTATTTTGTATGGCAAGGGGTGGAAAATTTGAAAGCAAAAACAAAGCATATAACAAAAACGCCTTAGCAAAAACATACAAAAAAGAAATAGCTATTTATAACGAAGATTTAGCACTTACTAAGGATTCTTTAACTGGGAAAAATTATAGTGGAGTTCCTTATTTTGTAAAACAAAGATTTAAAAACAATACCACATTAGATGAGTTAAACCTAAAAGCCTTTTCGTATAAATCAAATATATATTCAAGTTTAGTTGCTGCTAGTTCAAAACTAACTCATTTAAGATATTCAAACTACATTGAATTACACGAAGATACAGCAGCAAAACTAGGTCTTAAAGATAAGGATTTAATCAAAGTTATAAGAGATGATAAAAAAATAATAGGAATATTAAAAACTAGAAAAGGAATTCATAAAGAAGCAGTAGGAATTGAGCATTCTCGTGCTAGGCGTGGCGAAGGTGCTAGTGATTTTTATATTGATGGGAAATTAATTGCTAAAAATATTTCAAAAAGAACAGGCGTTAGTATCTCAAATATAATACCTGATGATACTATTCGTGGAGAAAATGCCTTAATTAGTGATTTTGTCGTAGGCTCTGTAGCAAGGCAAGGATTTGGCGTAATTATAGAAAAAATCTCAAGCTTAGGTTAAAGAATTTAAACTGATTAAATTATTTATCCTAAATAAACTATAATCCTTTAAATAAATATTAAAGGATTATTTATGATACACGATATAAGTGCTAGTAAAAATATGCCGATAGCTTGGAAAATTGATGTTAAAAAGCACGAGCTAACAGAAAAAGAGCTAAAAGATTTAAATTATCAAATAAATAAAAATAATTTTGAGATAAAGACTAATAAAGAGCAAGATTACAATGTATTTTTTAGATTTGATGGTGATAATATAGGTGTAAAAATAAATGAAAAAAATCTAAATAGATTAAAAGAATTTTTTGATAGCGATAATTTCATTGCTAATAATAAAGGCACTATTTTAGATAAAGACGCAGCAAGTTTTGTCGCTGGATGGTTTAGCAATATTGCTTATAGAGAAAATCTCTTAGCAGCTGATATTAATAACGATGGAGAATTAACGGGCAAGGAATTTAAATACACATTTACGGTATTTAGTGAAGCAGCCGAAATAGTAGTAAATGAAAAGACACTTGAAGAAGAAATAATCTCAAGTGCAATCATAGGCACATATTTACCTAGTATGGTAGCTTTGCCAGATGGCGAGAGTATGGATATTAGTAAGGCTTTAAATATTAGTTTAAATGATGATAAAAACCTTGATGGAATAATAACATTTGGCGAATATTTAGGAGCTGATGGTAAAAATAAAATTCATAAATATACAGCTGATTGTAAATCAAGTGATGAGCGAATTAAAATTGATAGTGGCAATATTTATAAAATTATGAATATAGATAAATTCAAAGAAAAGGAATTAGAAGAATTAAAAAAATTAGTAGCCTTAGCAAAACTTAAAAATCAAGGTTTAGACGTGCTTAGCGATGATGAAAAGAAACTCTTAAAAGACTTTAGTCTTAATCTTAAAATCAGTGAAAATAAATTAGAAGAATTAGTTACAAACGATAAATTAGATGATTTTATAGATTTTACGAAAGAATTTAAAAAAGATTTAAGCGATACAAAATTAATTGATATTAAGGTTTAATTTTTTATTTTTAATTAATTGTTACTAAAAGTTACAATATATCAAAACATTAAATAAAATAATAATAGTATTAATTAAAATCAAATTATAATAATTCAAATCATTTTTTAATGTATTAACTTAATTTGCATTACGAATGTTAGTGCATATTTTAAAAAGTATTAGTGCTTTAATATTGCTTTTTAAGTGTAAAAAATAGCTATATGATTTTAAAAATGTCTTGATTAATTAGCTAGATCTAATTTAGTCATAATTTTAAAGGATTTTTTATGAGACATTATCTAGGAAACTATTTAAATACGCCTGTAACTTGGCAAGATAAAATTAATTCAAATTCTTTAAATTCTTTTGATTTATACAATATAAAAAATGCAATAAATATAAATAATTTTGAGATTAAGACAAATAAAGAGCAAGATTACAATGTGTTTTTTAAATTTGATGAAAGTAATATCGGAGTAAAACTTAGTGAAAATAATATCAATAGATTAAAAGAATTTTTTGATGAAGATAATTTCATTTTTAATAGTAAAGGCACTATTTTAGATAAAGACGCAGCAAGTTTTGTAGCTGGATGGTTTAGTGATATTGCTTATAAACAAAAATTCCTTGAAGCTGATGTTGATGGTAATGGGGAGCTAAGCAATAAAGAAGGAAAAAAGACATTAAGCTATATACATGAAAGGCTTGAATATAGAAGAGATAATAAAGGTGAATATATAATCACTAATTATGTAAAAGGCTATGAAGAGAGTAAATTTTTAGCAGATAATGATGAATACTATGCTGATATTAGCTATGCTTTAAATGCTAGTTTAAATAATGATAAAAATCTTGATGGTATTATTACATTTGGCGAATTTCTAAATGTAGGCGAAAAGGGATATTTTGAAGATAACATAGAAGTATCTAATAATAAAAATAATAATGATTTTATTAGCTTATATAAGATTGCAAATACAGATAAATTAAAAGAGAAAGAATTAGAAGAATTAAAAAAATTAGCAGCCTTAGCAAAACTTAAAAATCAAGGCCTAAAAAGTCTAACAAATGATGAAAAGAAACTCTTAAAAGATTTTAATATTAATTTAAAAATAAGCGAAGATAAATTAGAAGAGTTAATTACAAATGATAAATTAAGTGATTTTATAGATTTTACAAAAGAATTTAAAAAAGATTTAAACGATACAAAATTAATTGATATAAAAGTCTAATTTATATTTTAAATTATTAAAGAATTTGAAATAGAAATTAGCTAATTGTTACTTATAGTTACAAAATATCTATTTTTTAAATAAAATTTCAATATAATTTATTTAAGTTATATTATAATAATTCAAATCATTAATGAAAGGAGATTTTCAATGAAAAAAGCAGTTTTAGCTATTTTAGCTTTAGGTTTTATTACGAATGCAAGTGCGTATTATTGGTATGATTATTTTACAGGCAGTGGTCCTTGGAGATGGGCTTTTATAAGTGCTGAAAGAGATAGAGTAACTCCTACTAGACAAAACTGGAGTCCTAATTTTAAAAGAACATCTAGCTCAAATAATGGTCCGAGATTAAATGCTGGATTTGTTATAAGATAAAGATTAGCTAGGAGTTTCCTAGCTAAATAATTTAAGGAAAACTTATGAAAATAGATATCTCGCAAGTAAAAAATATAGCAATGTCTTGGGCTGATAATGTTAAAACTAAAGAATTAAATACTAAAGATATTAGCAATTTAAAAGATAATATAAATAAAAATAATTTTGAGATTAAGACAAATAAAGAGCAAGATTACAATGTG
>NZ_JACGAS010000041.1:0-5713 GCF_020138135.1 Campylobacter sp. RM12647
TTTGTGAAGTTTTTAATAAATCTTTGCTAAATTTTTTTATTTCTTTTATTTCATCTATACTTTTATAATTATTGATTTTTTCTAATTGCGTATGTGGATATCTTTCAAAAAAATTTTGAATAGCGTATTCTTGTTTTTGTAACTCATCAATAATGCAACCATATCCAAGTTCATTGTAATTTACCTTATATGTTCTTTTATCACCAAAATCATAATATGGTTTATATCCTTGCTTTAATAAAATTTCTTCAACTTTTTTTAATTCTTTTGTTACCTTAACAAAATCACTATAATCGTAAGGTTTTGTAACATAATATTCTATTATTGTAAAAGCGCCGATGGATAAAATAGATAATATAAATAGTATGCAAAGCAATGCAAATATACAATACAATAATTTTCTTATAAACTCTATCAGCTTAGAATACATTTATCGCTCCGAATGTAAAACAACTTTTATGGTTTAGTATAGCAAATAAGTTTATTTAAATTCTTTTAAACAATAAGGTTAATTGATGGTATAAAATATTTTGGAATTTAAATTAGGATTTTAATAAATTTAAAAATGTTTTATTGTAAAAATAGTTGGAATTAAAAGTTATCATTTTTTGCTTTTATATAACAATAAAATAAAATAGTAGATATAAAAGCCATAGCAAGACTTAATATGCTATTTTTTATAGGAAGTGATGCGATATTGTCTATATTAAATTTCTTTAGTATTTTTAGTTAAAACATATTTATCAATAATTAATATGTGAAATACATGCATAAAATAACCATACAAAAATATTAAGATAAAAAAACATATAAGTTCGTTAGCTATAACACAATAAAACACATATATCAAAATAACACTAAAAATAAGAGCAAAAACATTGCAAATAAAAATCAAAATTCCTAAAATATCTCTTGTTTGGTGTTTGTAAATAGCTTCACAATAATCGCATTTCATTATATATCCTAAATCTTCATCAAAAACATGTGTTTTAGGTAAAGGAATTTTATTTTTACAAACTTCACATTTTTTATAAAAAAACATTTAAATGCCTTAACTTGCTAATTAATTTTTTATAATATAAAGTTTTAGTAAAAAATCCATAAAATTTAAAAATAATTATTAATTTAATTTCAAATTCCTAATCCAAATTCTTAAAGAATTTGGATTTAGTTTATAAATATACTTGAATATTGTTGTTTTTATCATCTGTATATGTAATAAATCCAGATGAATTAGGCGAGTAAGCATTCGTATCTTGTATTAGTCTTTCTGTATTTTTTAAATAAGATGATAAATCAGGTTTAATCACTTTATTTACCAAATCCTCATAGCTTGGTAATTCTTTTGCGGCTGTATTTATAAACTCATCATAGCATAAAGTTTTATCACTAAAAACAAATTTTTCAATCTTATTAAATCCTATCCCAAAATTACCTAATATAGTAACACTATCTTTATTATTGTTATATTTGATGATTAGATTATCTACATCTTTTTTAAGCACAACTTCACTAAAGCTAATATCATTAAATTTAATAGTATCATATCCTAAGGCATCTTTTATATAATCATTTCCATCATTTCTATTAAAGATATATGTATCATTTCCAGCACCGCCGTCTAAATAATCATCTCCTTTACCACCAATTAAAGTATCATTACCAAATAAGCCATATATTTTATCGCTATATTCACTTCCAATTAAAGTATCATTACCCCAAGTAGGAGTTAATACCATTTGTCTTAAATCATTAGCACTTAAAGTCTTATCTTGTAATACTAAAGCAGATATATCATAATCTTTTTTGAAAAAATCTACAACTTTTATAGATGAACTTTCATCAACCACTTTTCTAAACCAACCAGCACTTTTTAGCTTGTTTATTATTAAATCATCATTATTTCTAGTAATTTTTACAAACGATGAGCTAACATCTAGGATTATTTCATCATAAGCATTATCATTTCTAAGATTAATTATTGTATCTTTTCCCCAAACTCCTTTATAAATATATTTATCATTCCCCATACCGCCTTGCAAGATATCATCTCCTGCTCCGCCTATTATGATATCATCACCATCTCCTGCATAAATATCATCATTACCATTGCCACCATTTATGATGTCTGCTCCTGCTCCACTTCTTATGATATCATCTCCATCCCCACCATCAATAATATCATCTCCATTATGTGTGATTATGGTATCGTTGCCATCTAGCATAGTTATTACATAATCTTTATTTGTAAAAAACATTGTAAAGTTATCATCACCATTTGTGGGTGTATAAACTCTATTAATTATCTCATCCTTATTTATGCTTGTATTATTAGCGAATTTGATTTCATCAATAGTATTTCTTAAATCTTCATATGCAAAAAAGTCTTTAACTCTAATGCTATTATTATCATCTTTAATCAGCATTAAATCATCATAATTTCTTACATATTTTAAATTATTGGCATTTATACTTGCATCGTTAAATTTAATACAATCTATATCATTTAGATTTGATTTATAGTTTATGATAGTATCGTGCCCGAAATCTTTATCAAAAACATAAGTATCATTGCCATTACCACCCACTAAAGTATCATCACCAATTCCACCGATTAAGGTATCATCGCCATCAAGTCCATATAAAGTATCTTTACCATTTAATAAATTTGTCCCTACTAATGTATCATTACCACTTGTTCCTGTTTGAGTTGATAGTGCATTGATAGTATCTTCATCTAAAAGTTTTAAATAATCACTTAAAGTATAATTATTCATTGTTTTTATAAAATCACCTAGTAATATTACACAATCATTTAAAGAATTTATATCTTTAAAGCTTGTTATAAACTCAGCTAAATCAACGAAAGCTTTTTTAGGATTTGTTTCATTAATAGCCTTAAATTTTTCTATACTTTTAGAAAAATCTAATTTAAGCTCATACGAGCCATTGTTTTCGTAGCTAGTAATGCTTATTTCATCATAGTATTCTTTTAATCTTGTTTGAAATAACAATCCCTTATAAACATAAGTTCTTAAACTATCATAAGTATTATTAAAGCTATTTCTAAGCTCATTAAACTCATTTAAACTAGCTATATAAAAATCTTGATTATTAACGCCTAAAAATGAATTAATAATTGATATTTTTTGCTTAAGCTCATTAAACTCATTTTTTAAACTTTCACTAATAGTAAAATTAGCATATTCTCTAGCTTGTGATGGCGTAAGCCATAAATCCCTTATGTTATCAGTATTGCTAGGATTATTGCTATCAAATTCTTTGGTTTTAGATAGGTTAAAGTCTTTGTTTAAAGCTTTATTAGTATTAGCCCAAGCATAAATTAGACTATCAAGCTTGTTTAATTGCTCTTCTTTGCTATTTGTAGATGAATAATCTTTAAGCAATGCTTTTAATTTAGTATCTAAGCAAGCAGCGTCCCTTAAATCTCTTAATACTCCATAGCCTTTAAGATTTGCTAGATTTAATTCTTCTTCTGAATATTTTATCTTGTCTTTAAATACTCTTTCTATACTACTAACGCTAAAATTAATATCAGCTAATAAGCTTTCTTTATCATCCTTGATAAAGGTAGCTGTTTGAGTGATGGTGTTATCATTATCAAGCTTTTGATTTGTATCTTTATAGTTTAGATTTATGCTAGTTATGTTTAAATCTTTTAAAGACTTTAGTTCGTTTATTTGCGTTATGCCATCTTCGTTTAAGTCTTGCCATACTTTAAGATTGTTAAACTCTTTATCGTTTATATCAATTACTCCGTCTTTATTACTATCTAAAAGCTTTAAGGCTTCAAAGCCGTTTAGAGCAAGTGTGGTTTGAGTAGGATTTAAGGTTTGATTATTGTTAGTATCTAAAGCTTTAAAATCACTACTTGGAATTTCAGTAAAGTTTCCAAATAATTCATTACCATTATCTATTAGATTATTATTGTTTTTATCTAATACTAATAATCCATCATCTTTACTAATCCAAGATGATTTATAAGCTATGTTGTCATTGTTATGGTCAAAAAATGCCTTAGAATTATTAAGAGTGATTGTATCTATTGTGCCGTTGTTGTTTAGGTCTAGGACTAGCGGGTCGTATTGAATTTTATGTATTGTCTTTATAAGATATCTATAAATAATATCAGCATAGTCGCTTAATAAAGCATCAAAATATTTAATATGTGTCATATCTAAATTTAAAAGATTATTTTCAATATATTTATAAATTGAAAAGCCCGGTTCATTAATCACTAACTCTTCATCATCAATTTCCGATACACCTTTTAATATGTTTAAAAAAGCTAACGCATATTTATTTTTAAGTTTTTCTTTTGTTATTAGAGATTTTAGAATATCATTTGCTAATTCTAATGCTATATCTTTTTGAGATGGACTATTTTTATTGTTATTTTTATATAAGTCATAATCTTGAGTACTAATATCATAATATTCTGAATATTCACTAAAGTTTAAAAACACCTTACCGCCTTCACCAAACATTGGTTTTAATATAAAATTTGCCCAACTTGAAGTCTTACCACCTTCAAAATCAAAATTATCATCTTTAATTTGTATGTCAAAATCTTTTATACCAATTGGTTTCAAGTCTTTGCTAAGTATATAACGAGTTTTTTCCCCTGTTGTTACAAGCCCTAAGGTATTAAATACAAACACATCTCTTAAATCATTTGATTCTATAAACTTATCCTTACTATATAACGAAAATGATAATATATCGTTTTTTGGCTCTTCAACTTTATCTATTTTTATTATATCTTCATTATTTACTTTTTCACTTGCAGTATAAAATAGCTTTGCAAATTGTTTTTGATTTAAATAATAATTTTTTTCATCGAATTCAACATCTTGAAGTAAAGTTTTATCTAATTCTTCTCCATATCTAGTTTTTCCAGAAAAAAACACATCAACCATCTTGAAATCAATAGGTGAAATTATATGTTTATATTTTAAAAAAAATTGTTGACTATCGACTTTAAATTCATATCTTTTATTTTTATTTTTTTTACTTAAGATATAAGCACTAATTACTTTGCTAGCTCCATTCTTGTCATACATATTATATTTCATTATTTCTCCTTATTTTATAATCTAAATCTACCTTTAGAACTTATTGCTTTATATATATTTTCAATATAACCACAACTATCTATGAAAAACTCTTCACTAACTTCTTTAAAATCATTATTTTCATCAAAGTAATAATACTTCACAAACAATCTTTCAGATTCAAAAACAAATGAAGCTTCATCATAAAAATATTTATCATTTTTTATTACTAGCTCATTATTAAATTTATTTATTTTTGAAGTTTTTAATAATTCTTTGCTAAATTCTTTTATTTCTTTTATTTCATCTATATTTTTATAATTTTGAACTTTTTCTAATTTTTCTACATTTGCATGTCGATTAAAATAATCTTTTATAGCGAGTTTTTGTCGTTCTAGGTATTCAATTCTACACTTATAGCCGAATTTATTATAATCTATTTTATAAGTTTTATCAGTATTAAAATCATAATAGCTCAAATTATTCTCACTTAGGTCTGCTTCAATTCTATATAATTTTGATTTAAGTTCATTAAATTCTTTTAATGGGTCGGTGTTATTACTTATAAAATAAGTTAATGCGAAATAACACAAAGCAAGTATTAAACATAATAAACCTATAACAAATATCAGTATTTT
>NZ_JACGAS010000042.1:0-3539 GCF_020138135.1 Campylobacter sp. RM12647
AAAACTTAAACAGAGCATTTAAGCTAAATGTTCTTTCTAGGTTTTATTTAATTTAATTCTATGTTTATATATAGTTTCTAACCTAGTGTTATTTTATTTATCAATGTTAAGAGTCACAAGCAAGTAATATAAAACAATTTCATAAGCTTGTTAAAGGTAGTTATACTTAATCTCTTTCTTATTACATATATTTAAGTATATATAAGAAAAAGTTTTTAAGCATCACAGCTTAGACGCTTTCCGTCTTGAAGATTAAGATTAATAATTACATAAAAACTTTAGCAAGGAAGTAATGCGTTTTAGTAATACTAAAAACAATAACAATAATGCATGCAAATATATTTCAATTAATACTATTAATTGTAAAAATATTAATAACATTATTAACAAAGGTAAGCTAATAAGAGCAAATGGTGGATGCCTTGGCAGACAAAGGCGATGAAGGACGTACTAGACTGCGATAAGCTACGAGGAGCCGTCAAGGGGCATTAATTCGTAGATTTCCGAATGGGGCAACCCAATACATAGAGATATGTATTACCATATATGGAGCGAACGTTGGGAATTGAAACATCTTAGTACCAACAGGAAAAGAAATCAATAGAGATTACGCTAGTAGCGGCGAGCGAAAGCGTAAGAGGGCAAACCACTAGTTTACTAGTGGGGTTGTAGGACTGCAACAAAGACTAAGCAAAGATAGTAGAACAAGTTGGAAAGCTTGAGCGTAGAGGGTGATACTCCCGTACATAAAATCTTTACTTTACTTAGCAGTATCCTGAGTAGGGCGAGACACGTGAAATCTTGTCTGAAGCTGGGTCGACCACGATCCAACCCTAAATACTAATGTCTGACCGATAGTGTACAAGTACCGTGAGGGAAAGGTGAAAAGAACTGAGGTGATCAGAGTGAAATAGAACCTGAAACCATTTGCTTACAATCATTCAGAGCCCTATGTAGCAATACAGGGTGATGGACTGCCTTTTGCATAATGAGCCTGCGAGTTGTGGTGTCTGGCAAGGTTAAGCTAACGTGAAGCCGTAGCGAAAGCGAGTCTTAATAGGGCGATAAGTCAGATGCTGCAGACCCGAAACGAAGTGATCTATCCATGAGCAGGTTGAAGCTAGTGTAAGAACTAGTGGAGGACCCAACCGACGGCCATTGAAACGGCTCCGGATGACTTGTGGATAGGGGTGAAAGGCCAATCAAACTTCGTGATAGCTGGTTCTCTCCGAAATATATTTAGGTATAGCGTTGTGTAGTAGCTATAAGGGGTAGAGCACTGAATGGGCTAGGGCATACACCAATGTACCAAACCCTATCAAACTCCGAATACTTATAGTGTAATCACAGCAGTCAGGCGGCGAGTGATAAAATCCGTCGTCGAGAGGGGAACAACCCAGACTACCAGCTAAGGTCCCTAAATCTTATTTGAGTGGAAAACGATGTGAAGTTACTTTAACAACCAGGAGGTTGGCTTAGAAGCAGCCATCCTTTAAAGAAAGCGTAATAGCTCACTGGTCTAGTGATTTTGCGCGGAAAATATAACGGGGCTAAAATAAGTACCGAAGCTGTAGACCCAAGCCTAGCTTGGGTGGTAGGAGAGCGTTCTATAGGCGTTGAAGATGTACCGGTAAGGAGCGTTGGAGCGTATAGAAGTGAGCATGCAGGCATGAGTAGCGATAATTAATGTGAGAATCATTAACGCCGTAAACCCAAGGTTTCCTACGCGATGCTCGTCATCGTAGGGTTAGTCGGGTCCTAAGCAAAGTCCGAAAGGGGTATGCGATGGAAAATTGGTTAATATTCCAATACCAACATTATTGTGCGATGGAAGGACGCTTAGGGCTAAGCAAGCTAGCGGATGGAAGTGCTAGTCTAAGGTAGTAGGTTGTTATACAGGCAAATCCGTATAACATTAGACCGAGAACTGAAAGGCTTTCTGAAGTCTTCGGATGGAAGGAAGAATTGCTGATGCCGTCGAGCCAAGAAAAGTTTCTAAGTTTAGATAATGTTGCCCGTACCGTAAACCGACACAGGTGGGTGGGATGAGTATTCTAAGGCGCGTGGAAGAACTCTCTTTAAGGAACTCTGCAAAATAGCACCGTATCTTCGGTATAAGGTGTGGTTAGCCTTGTATTAGGATTTACTCCGAAGGCAAGGAAACTTACAACAAAGAGTCCCTCCCGACTGTTTACCAAAAACACAGCACTCTGCTAACACGTAAGTGGATGTATAGGGTGTGACGCCTGCCCGGTGCTCGAAGGTTAATTGATGGGGTCAGCAGCAATGCGAAGCTCTTGATCGAAGCCCGAGTAAACGGCGGCCGTAACTATAACGGTCCTAAGGTAGCGAAATTCCTTGTCGGTTAAATACCGACCTGCATGAATGGCGTAACGAGATGGGAGCTGTCTCAAAGAGGGATCCAGTGAAATTGTAGTGGAGGTGAAAATTCCTCCTACCCGCGGCAAGACGGAAAGACCCCGTGGACCTTTACTACAGCTTGACACTGCTACTTGGATAAGAATGTGCAGGATAGGTGGGAGGCTTTGAGTTATAGACGCCAGTTTATAATGAGCCATCGTTGAGATACCACTCTTTCTTATTCGGGTAGCTAACTAGCGTGAGTTATCCTCACGTAGGACAATGTCTGGTGGGTAGTTTGACTGGGGCGGTCGCCTCCCAAAAAATAACGGAGGCTTACAAAGGTTGGTTCAAAACGGTTGGAAATCGTTTGTAGAGTATAAAGGCATAAACCAGCTTAACTGCAAGACAAACACGTCAAGCAGAGACGAAAGTCGGTCTTAGTGATCCGGTGGTTCTGTGTGGAAGGGCCATCGCTCAAAGGATAAAAGGTACCCCGGGGATAACAGGCTGATCTCCCCCAAGAGCTCACATCGACGGGGAGGTTTGGCACCTCGATGTCGGCTCATCGCATCCTGGGGCTGGAGCAGGTCCCAAGGGTATGGCTGTTCGCCATTTAAAGCGGTACGCGAGCTGGGTTCAGAACGTCGTGAGACAGTTCGGTCCCTATCTGCCGTGGGCGTAAGAAGATTGAAGAGATTTGACCCTAGTACGAGAGGACCGGGTTGAACGAACCACTGGTGTAGCTGTTGTTCTGCCAAGAGCATCGCAGCGTAGCTAAGTTCGGATGTGATAAGAGCTGAAAGCATCTAAGCTCGAAGCCAACTCTAAGATGAATCTTCTCTTAAGGTCGCAGCAAGACTAGCTGCTTGATAGGTTGGGTGTGTAAGTGGTGAAAGCCATTTAGCTGACCAATACTAATAGACCGTCCGCTTACTTTAAATAAGCATTACTTCCTTGCTAAGGTTTATTACTTTAGTAAGTTTAAGAGTTTAAATTACTTGCTTTTAACATTGTTATTTAAGTTTATTAAATACTAATAGATTTAAATAACAATGTCCGTGATTATACAAATGTGGTAACGCCTTGTCCCATCCCGAACCAAGAAGCTAAGCACATTGTGGGTGATGATACTACGCCTTACTGGCATGGGGAAAGTAGCTCGTTGCGGACTTGTT
>NZ_JACGAS010000043.1:0-2314 GCF_020138135.1 Campylobacter sp. RM12647
CCGTATTACAGTTTTAGCTCAAGAAAATCTATATGCTGGAGTTGCAAGAAATGCTGGTATGATGGTAGCTAGTGGAGAGTATTATCATTTTTTAGATAGTGATGATTGCATGAGTGGTGAGCTTAATTATTTTTATAATGAAGCTTGTAAAAATCAAGTTGAATTGTTTAAATTTAAAAATATAATTTATGATGATTATAATGACTTATATTATCAAAATGATTATATTTTGATATCAAAACTTGATAAAAAGTACTTTAATAAACTCATAAAAAATCCTAAGATAGATTTACTTTTAAATCTTCCTGATAGTGCTTGGAGTGGTATATATAAAGCTAGTTTTATAGAAAAATTTGATATAAAATTTGATAATCTTAAATGTGTTAATGATGTTAGTTTTTTCATAAAGTGCATAAATAATCTCAATAGTCTTTATATATCAAATAAAGAATTGATTATATATAGAAGAAATCATGTTAATTCTTTAATGCAGCTTAGAGCTGATAATTTAGTTGATTTAATAAGGCAGTTTAAGAATATAGAAAAAGTGGATTTAAAACATAAACAAATTATATTGAAATATATTTTTATGAAAATTAAATCACAATTTATAAATAATTTAGATAAGCTAAGTGAAGATGTTTTTGATGAGCTAAAAACTATATCTTATAGATGCTTTAATGATAGAGATTTGATAAATTTTAATGATTTTGTAATAGCTTACAAGCCACAACAAACGAAATTTAATAACTTTTATTATTCATATCCAAAGATACTTTCTAATGACAAAGGCAATGGCATAAGCATTGAAGGTAGTGGTGATTGTGTGATATATCTAAAAGCTATAGAAAGTGGGTTATTTAATATAACTTTTAGGTCTATTTTGAACAATGGCTTTTATAAAGCTACAAGATATAACTTAATAAAAATCAACGATGAGATAATAAATATACTTCCAGTTATTACAACCGATAATTCTCCTTATAGATATAAATTAAAGGTTAAAAATGGTGATATTTTGAAATTGGAATTTAGATTAGGAATTACAAACGTTAAACAAGATTTTAAAGTAAATATAAGAAATGTAAAAAATAAAAAAAATAGTGTTGAATTGGTAAAAATAAAAGGAATATAAATGAGTAAAGAAAAACTAAATTTAATAGTAGGATGTGGTTTAAGTGGTGCTGTAATGGCAAATAAAATAGCCAACGAATTGGGTGAAAATGTTGTTATTATAGATAGGAAAGACCATATAGCAGGTACTTGTTATGATTATAAAGATATAGATACAGGCATTACAGTTCATAAGTACGGCCCTCATATTTTTAGAACTAATAATAAAGAAGTTTGGGATTTTTTATCAAAATATACCGAATGGATGCCTTTTATGCATAATGTTTTAGGCATAGTAGACGGCAATGAAGTACCAGTTCCATTTAACTTAAATTCGTTGCATATTGTATTTCCTGAGCAGTTGGCAAAAAAATTAGAAAATAAACTTATAGAAAAATTTGGATATAACGTAAAGATAAAGATACTTGAGCTACTACAAACAGATGATAAAGATTTAAAATTATTAGCAGATTTTATATATGAAAAAATTTTTAAGGAATATACCATTAAACAATGGGGCTTTAAGCCTGAAGATTTAGACCCATCTGTTACTGGATCGGTTCCGGTTTTTATAGGTAGAGATAATAGGTATTTTCAAGAAAAATATCAAGGTATACCTCTTAATGGTTATACTAAGATGTTTGAAAATATGTTATCTCATAAAAATATAGAGATAAGACTAAACACTGACTATAAAGATATAAATGAAAAACATTTTGATAGAATATTTTATACTGGAGCTATTGAAGAATTTTTTGAATATAAATTTGGAAAACTACCTTATAGAAGTCTAGATATTAAAATTACAACTTATGATATTGATAAATTTCAAAATGCTCCGGTGGTTAATTATCCTAACAATTATGATTTTACTAGAATAGCTGAGTATAAATATTTTTTAAAAGAACAATCTAATAAAACAGTTTTATCGTTTGAATATCCTAAAGAATTTGAAATAGGAAAGAATGAAAGAATTTATCCAATTTTAAATAATTCAAATACTGCTTTATATAACAAATACTTACAAGAAGCTATATTATTAGAAAATATTTATTTTTTAGGAAGACTAGGAGCTTATAAATATTATGATATGAATAGAACTATCCTTGGTGCTTTTGAAGTATTTGAGAATATCTTTAATGTAAAAGGAAGTAATAAATGAGTGATTTTTTATCAATGACTTTGTCAGAAAATCAAATTA
>NZ_JACGAS010000044.1:0-2200 GCF_020138135.1 Campylobacter sp. RM12647
GACTTTAAATCAAGCAATACAATTATTCAAGGTAGTATTAATACTACAAATAATATGGAATTAAATAATTCTAATATTAAAGGCGATATAACTGCTAATAATTTAACTTTAAATAATTCTAGTATTACTAATAAAGCTGATGGTTCTACTAATACTATAAATGTTACAAACGATTTAACTATAAATAACGAAAGCCAAACTACTATTGATGGAAATTTCAAAGTAGGCAATGACTTTAAATCAAGCAATACAATCTTTAGCGGAGATATAACTGCAAATAATTTATTAAGCGATAATAAAAGCACTTTTCAAGGTAATGTTAGTGCTGATAGCATAAATGCAGTTGGTTCTACATTTGAGCAAACTCTAACTATTACAGGTAATAGTAAAAACAATGTCTTAGATAAAGCTAAATTAGAACAAGGCATAGTAATTGATAGTAAAGATGCACAAGTAAGTGTAATAAACGGTTCAGAAATCAAAGGAGAAATAAAAAACGAAGGCTTTATAAATGTAGAAGAAGGCTCAAAGGTATCAGAAAAAGTAACAGGTAGTGGTATTTTAAAAACCGATGGAGCTTTTTATGAAGATAATGTAAGTATGGGAGAAGTAAGTGGAACTAATAATACCTTTAAAGGTAATGTGAATATAGGTCAAATAAGTGGAACTAATAATACCTTTGAAGGCGATGTAATTATTACAAATACAAATACCGAAGTAAAAGCTGATAATAATACCTTTTTAGGCAATGTATCAGTAAATAATGGTAAACTTAGTGCTACTACTAATAACAACTTTAAAGACATTAATGCTAATAATATTGATTTTATAAACGATGATATAAAAACAACCGATGAAATCAAAGCTCAAACAATAAAAGTAGATGATAAGCTAGTAATTAAAAATATAGATTTAAAAACAACTTCTATTAGTGCAAACAAAGGAGAGATTACAAACTCAAATGTATTCTTAAATAATACTAATGAAGGCTCTAAAGATACTAAAGTATTTTTAAAAGGTAAAGATGATAATGCTAGTAGTGTATATGATAAAGCAGAAATAACAAGTGGAGATTACACTATAGAAAAATCAGCTATTAAAGGTGGTATTAGAGCTAATACCTTAACTACAACTAATTCAAAAATAGTAGGGCAATTAGCAGTAAATAATCTAAACGCTACTAATTCTACATTTTATATAACAGGTGGTGGATATAATACTTCTTTATATAATCACTTTAGTGGAGCAATCATTGCAAGATATGGTGCAAGTGGCTTTAATAATATAATTAATATTTCTAATACAAACTTAGGCTTATTAATTAATGGCTATGTTCCTATTGCAATTATTAATAATACTAACAACTCAAATACTACTAATTCAAATTCTACAAGAGCTGATATGATAGCTACAGCACCTAAGGTAGTTAGTGAAGATTTCTTTAAGATAACTTATACAACACCTATTTCAAGTGTATTATTATCACCTAATCTAGTTCATTATACAACTATGCAAGATGAGAATGGAACTAAAGAAGTTTGGAGTGTAGGTTTAGCTGGTAAAGAATTAAGCAAAGATGAAATCCAAGCAATAATTGATGGTAAAGGCAATGTTAATTACACTACAACAGAATTAATTAATAAAAACTATAAAGATTATTTTATGAGTGAATTATTAGACGATAATACAAAAGCTGAATTAAAAAGCATAATTAATACACCTTATTATGTAGCAAAAAATCAAGCAGATATTTTAAATGATAGATTTACTTATCTAAGAGATGATATTAAAAATCACGGCTTTTGGGTGAATAATTCATATAATTATTTAAAGACTAATTATAATGATTTAAGAAACAAAGGCACAAGCGTTGGTATAGATAAGAATATAAGCTTAGATAGATTTAATCTAACTTATGGAGTATTTGCAAATATTTCAAGATTAGAAATAAATAAAGCTTTAAGCTCTTCTACTAATGTAAGGTCATTTGGAGCTTATGCTTCTACTAATTTTTATAATGGAAGCTTTATTGATTATTCTTTAGCTTATGTAACATTAAAAAATAAATTTGAAGCTAAAAAGATTGATTTATACACTACTAATTACTTAGACTTATATCAAATAGGTTTAGGCTTAGGACATAGATTTAGTATAAATAATAATTACTTAGAGCCTAATATTAAATTAATAGCTACTAGAT
>NZ_JACGAS010000045.1:0-2014 GCF_020138135.1 Campylobacter sp. RM12647
ATTGCCTACTTGGAAATTTCCTGTGATGGTTTTTGCTTCAGTATTTTCAATAATTACATTATTTGCAATATCTATTAAATTTGAATTTAAATCAGAATTTAAAAGCTTTAATTCACTACCTTTTATATCACCTTTGATACTAGAATTACTAATATCAATATTATTAGTAGCTTCTATTTTGCCGATTAATTCACTATTATCTGTTTTTATGTTGGTAATAAGAGAATCTCCTGTTAGTTTTGAATTATATATCTCTAATTCTTCCCCATCAACCAATGCCTCTACAATAGCACCATCTTTTATAATAACCTTAGTATTATCTTGAGTTGAAATATCATTTTTTCCTGGAATTAAAATAGTATCAGTTCCATATAATTTATTAGCTTTTATATATCCACCATTTATAGTAATTTCTTTTGCAAAAATCCCACTATTTTCTATATTATTTATATAATTTACATTATTTAATTCTAATTTTGGAATTCTATTATATAAATCATTATTATTTAAAGCCCCAATTCCTGTATCTACTAATTTAGTATTATTAATAATTACTTCACTATCATAATGTAATGAAGAAGCTTGAGTAATAGCCGAATTAATTATCTCACTATCATTTATTGTAACCTTAGTATTATCCCAAATCGTAATATGATGTTTTGTAACATCCCAAGCATTATCATTAGATATTTTTACATTATCTAATTCATTTGTATTATAAAAATCAATCCTATTAAGATTTGAATCCAAAACTGCATTTTTAATAACACTATCTTTATATGTTGAAATTCCATTAGATTTTAATGTTATTTTATCTTTATCGTTATTTATAATTTGATGATTTTCAATAGTCAATGTGCCACTTGCTGTGATATTTTTATTATTGTATTTTGCATCATTTTTAATGGTAATATTTTTGGCATTTAAATCTGTGGTTAAAGTAGAATTATCTAAAATAAAATTATTAACCTTGCTAATATCAGAACTAATTGTAGTGCCATTTATAACTTCTAAAGTATTCGTATTTAAAGTAGCTTCTACTATAGAATTATCTACAACAATATTTCCACTAATATTTCCAAGCAATTTAGAATTAACAAAAGTAGTTTCTTTGTTAAAACTACTATCTTTTATAGTTGAATTAGACACAATTAAATTACCACTTTGTGGAGTTTTATGAGCATATTTAATATTTTCAATTTTTACTCCATCTAATATAATAGAATCATTATAACCAGCAGTCCATAAATCTAAAGCAACATTAGTTAAACTTCCACCAATCATAGTCAGACTCGATGTTTTTTTGTTATTGTCTATTAATATTCCAAAATTTGTATTACCATTTTGATTAACTTTAGATATATTCATATTTTGTAAATATACATCACCATTTATTTCTAATCTATTGTTTGTATCGCTTGTAGTAATATTTAAATTACTTATAAAATGAGTTTCATTAATTTTACCTAATTTAATATTTCCACCTGTGTGAGTAATATCCGTTGGAGTTGTATATGTAGTGCTTGTTATGGTTGTATTAGTATTAATAGTTACTTTATTATTCACCAAAGGACTAATTAATCCACTATTGGTAGCATTTGCTACTGCATCAGCAAGAGCTAAATTCCCCCCCCCCGCTAATATAAAAGTTATTAAAGATAATTTTATAGTTCTATTCATTTTCTCCCCTAAAAAATAAATGAAAAATGCTTTATTATAGTTAAAAATCAATATATAAAGGTTAATCAATTACTAACAAAATGGGGGGGGGGTAATTATAAAAATTAATATTTTTTATAAATTTTTAACAATCTAAACAAAAGAATTTTAATATAAAAAATATTAAAAACTTTTAGGTTTAAGGTAAAAATAATAAGCTTTAAAAAACAATCTCTAAATAAAAATACAAAAAACTTATAAAAACAATAAAGCTAAAAAGTTTTACTTTCTAGCTTTAGATAAGTTCTTAAGAACTTAATAAATAAAAGTTCTTAAGAATAATTAGTATTAAAAC
>NZ_JACGAS010000046.1:0-1980 GCF_020138135.1 Campylobacter sp. RM12647
CTTTAAGGACTATTAATAGGCTTTTAAATATATAAAAAGTTGCTGCCGAAGTATTTTCATTCATTTATAGAATGTCAAAAGAAATGAAATGATTTTAGATTTATACAAAATCACTCTTAGTATAATTTATTTTAAAAACGAAATTGAATATATTTAAAGGTTTAAGGAATTTAAAAATTTATTTTAAATTCCTTATTTAAACTAGCAATTTTTACACATATTAAAGATTAAATCATCAAATCTTTTCACAAGTCTTACTTGCTCGTCTAATTCTTCACAATTATAAAGCTCTTCGTATAAAGCTAAAATATCTTTAAATATACCTTCTTGCTCTTTTTTAATTGATTTTGCAATGTTTTCTTCTAATGATTTATTTTGTTTTAAATTCTTATTAAGCAAACATCTAATCGCATCATCTTTATAAAGTAATAAATGTATTTGTATAAATAAATTGTTTTGCAATCTACCACTATTTTGAGCATTATTAAAGTTATTTTCAGATAATTTTTCATAAGAACTTAAAGTATCAAAAAACTGATTTGTTTTTTCTTGATTTTTATTGCTAATTTCTGAAACTTGATTTGAATACTCTAAACACTTTTTAACACTTTCTTTTAAAGAATTTATATTCAAATTAATAGTATTAGTAGCTTCTTCTGTATTATTTGCTAATTTTCTTACTTCATCAGCAACTACCGCAAATCCACGACCATGCTCACCTGCTCTTGCTGCTTCAATTGCAGCATTTAATGATAGTAATTGAGTTTGGTCTGTAATGTCTTTTACCATTTCAATAATTTTTGATATTTCATTTGTTTTTTCATTTAGACCATTGATTAAATCAGTAAATAAACCTATGTAATTTTGTAATTCATTTGAGCTTTTTGACAATTCTTTTACCATAGTTTGAGTAGTATGCGAATCATCTGCAATTTGCTTTGAAGAATTTAAAATGCTATTTAAATTAGTTTGATTTGTGCTTAAGCCATTTGTTAAAATATCAATTATACCTGAATCATTATTGTTTTGTTGAACTCTTATACTAAGCTCATTTAAGCGTTGAGTTTCTATACTTTTTGCAATTCCTAAAATAGCACTTACTAAATTATCAGCAGTGCTTTTAAATCTACCTTTTAAACCTACACTATTAATATTTCTATAAGTTGCACCAGAAAAAGCAACTTCAATAGAACTAGCAACTTCTCTTTGCCACACTTCTATTTGGTCTAACAAATTATTTAAATGATTTGCTAATATTGTGTATTTTTCGCCCTTTATACCAGTAACTCTTGATTCTAAATATCCATTTGAAGTTTGCTCTAAAACTTCTATAATTTTATTTAATGCTTCATCATTATTTTTATTAAATATACTCATTTTAGCCCCTGAATACCTATCATAAATTCGTTATAACCTTTATTTTCTTTTTTCAAAATATCTTCTATAATTTTCCAAGAAGCATCAACTCCTTGAGCTTTCTCAACTTCAAGCATTTTAGCATATAAAGCAATAATAACTTCTTTAGCTTTTTTACCTATTTTTCTTCTAACTGAATAATATCCTATCGTATTACCAGATAAATCATAAGATATGCTAATATTGGCAAATACCCAGTAATATCCACCATCAAATGTTCTGTTTTTTACGAAAGCATAAACTTCTTTTCTTCCTTTTAATTGTTGCCACAAGTATCTAAAAACAGCCTTAGGCATATCTTTATGTCTTACAACATTATGTGGCTTATTTAAAACTTCATTTTCTGTTGAACCTATAATTTTTAAAAAAGATTCATTAGCATAAGTAATATTGCCTTTAATATCTGTTTTGCTAACTATAAAGTCATTATCCAATAGTTCCTTTTCCATTTCTTCCCCAATCATTATAATAAAAAAATAATTTTATAATATCTTCATTATTGTAAAATAGAGATATTATATTTTTGTAAATTTATTATCGTGAAATAAATTTTATTACTCAAAC
>NZ_JACGAS010000047.1:0-1846 GCF_020138135.1 Campylobacter sp. RM12647
TTTTAATAATTTTGTCATTACTGGTTATTTTGTTATTTATATCTACTTTCATATGTGCTATTCCTTGGGTGTTGTTTGCGTGTTTTTTGCTTATTGCTTCTTGAATTTTTTCAAACGAAATCGGTGATACATAAAAAGTCGCAGTTCCGCCGTTTTGTTTATCTCCGTAAATATATGTGCCATCATCTTTAGCTAAATCTTTATATTCTTGTGCCTTTTTTAGGGCTAGTAATTTTATTTTTTCCTTGTTTGCATATATCATTGCGTTTTTAGGACAAGCACTCACGCAAGCAGGAATGCTAATATCAGCACATAAATCGCATTTATACATAACTCCACCACCTGCTAATTTAGGTGCTATTTTAAGATAAACTCCAACTCCTGCTTGTCGTTGTGGTATGTGCCAAGGGCAAACATCTTTACATTTTGCTCCACCAAAACAAACATTAGGGTTAATCTTAACTGCTGAATTATCTTTGCTAATTGCTCCAAAAGGACATATTTTAAGGCAAGTTGGGTCATCACAATGCATACAATGTCTTGGGATATTTATATTTTTATTATCTATGTTTAATTTGTCAACATAGATGAAATTATAAGGATTTAGCCTATTAATCTCATCTTTTTTGTCTTGATAATCTTCGTAAAATTTTTGTGGATAATAATTTGGTATTTCGCTAATTGGTTTAGGAAAAACATCTTTATTTTTTAATTTACAAGCACTTACGCATAAAGGTGTTGCTAAATTAGCACAGCCATCGCAAAGGCTTAAATCAATTAGTTTTGCCATTTTTTCTTGATTAGTATTCGCAAAAACCTTGCTTACACTAGCAATTCCTGCGATTTTTAAAAAATTCCTTCTATTTAAACTCATAATATTCCTTTTTTTGATAAAGTATAAGAGTTTTTAAAAATTATGTATGTGATAAAGTTACAATGAAAAAGATTGAAGATTTTTTAAATTCTATATTTACAAATAATGAGCTAATTAAAAAATGTTTAGAAAAAGGTCTTTTTAAGACTTATAAAAAAGGTGATGATTTATGGGATTGTCAAGGGCTTATATTTATAATTGATGGAAGTATTAAGATATTTATTGATAATGGCATTAGAAAGATTGATATTTTTAATTTATCAAATGATGAATATTGCTTATTATCAGCTTCTTGCGTGCTAAATAATATTAGTTTTGATGTTAATATTGAGTTTGTAAAAAACACTAATGTTTGGGTAATTCCTAGCAAAGATTTAGAAGAATTAAGCAAAAAATATTTAGAATTTAAACAGCTAAAATTAGACATTATTTCTAAAAGACTTAGCGAAATTATGCAATTTTTAGAAGATTTTGCTTTTATGCCGCTTTCAAATCGTGTTTTAAAATATATAAAAGATAATGCAAGTAATAATGAATTAAAAATTACTCACGAAGAATTAGCAAGAGTAGTAGGTAGTTCAAGAGAAAGTATTTCAAGGGTTTTAAAAGAGTTGAAAAATGATAATAAAATCGTATTAAAACGAGGTGCTATTATTGTTTGTACTTAAAGAATTTAAAACAGGAGTTTAAAATAAATCTTAGATATTGCTAGATTTAAAATTTAAATTTCAAATTCAAATTCTTTAAAATTAAATTATTTTTCTAATTGTAATACTAAAAATAAAGCTATTTAAAACAACTTTAAATAGGATTTTGATTTTTTTATAATTATTTATATTATAAACTTTACTTATAAATCCTAATAACCATAAACTCCACTAAACCCTTATTTCCCAATTATTTTCAACAATCAATTACCACTAGTCCATTTCAAATCACTCAAAAACTTTTTCATATTTTTTTCAATTTTTT
>NZ_JACGAS010000048.1:0-1781 GCF_020138135.1 Campylobacter sp. RM12647
TCATTTCAACCTTTGATATCCAAACAAGCTCTCAAGAGCTCTTGAAATATTTATTATTACTCTTTAGTGTGAGTTAAAGAGTATGTACTCTAGAAAGGAGGTGATCCAACCGCAGGTTCTCCTACGGTTACCTTGTTACGACTTCACCCCAGTCGCTGATTTTGCTGTGGGCGGTAACTAGTTTAGTATTCCGACTTAAAGCACAATCAACTCCCATGGTGTGACGGGCGGTGAGTACAAGACCCGGGAACGTATTCACCGTAACATAGCTGATTTACGATTACTAGCGATTCCGGCTTCATGCTCTCGAGTTGCAGAGAACAATCCGAACTAAGACATATTTTATAGATTTGCTCCACCTCGCGGTATTGCTTCTCATTGTATATGCCATTGTAGCACGTGTGTAGCCCTGGGCATAAGGGCCATGATGACTTGACGTCGTCCACACCTTCCTCCTCCTTGCGAAGGCAGTCTATTTAGAGTGCTCAGCCGAACTGTTAGCAACTAAATACGTGGGTTGCGCTCGTTGCGGGACTTAACCCAACATCTCACGACACGAGCTGACGACAGCCGTGCAGCACCTGTCTCTAAGTTCTAGCAAGCTAGCACCCTCGTATCTCTACAAGGTTCTTAGGATATCAAGCCCAGGTAAGGTTCTTCGCGTATCTTCGAATTAAACCACATGCTCCACCGCTTGTGCGGGTCCCCGTCTATTCCTTTGAGTTTTAATCTTGCGACCGTACTCCCCAGGCGGTATGCTTAATCCGTTAGGTGCATTACTGAAATGACTAGCATTCCAACAACTAGCATACATCGTTTAGGGCGTGGACTACCAGGGTATCTAATCCTGTTTGCTCCCCACGCTTTCGCGCCTTAGCGTCAGTTAAGTTCTAGCAGATCGCTTTCGCAATTGGCATTCTTAGTAATATCTACGGATTTTACCCCTACACTACTAATTCCATCTGCCTCTCCCTTACTCTAGAATAGCAGTTTTGAATGCAGTTTAATGGTTAAGCCATTAGATTTCACATCCAACTTACTACTCCGCCTACGCGCCCTTTACGCCCAGTGATTCCGAGTAACGCTTGCACCCTCCGTATTACCGCGGCTGCTGGCACGGAGTTAGCCGGTGCTTATTCTTACAATACAGTCAGTATTCTTCTTGTAAAAAAGGAGTTTACGCTCCGAAAAGTGTCATCCTCCACGCGGCGTTGCTGCTTCAGGGTTTCCCCCATTGAGCAATATTCCCCACTGCTGCCTCCCGTAGGAGTCTGGACCGTGTCTCAGTTCCAGTGTGTCTGATCATCCTCTAAGACCAGATATGCGTCATAGCCTTGGTAAGCCATTACCTTACCAACTAGCTGATACAATATAGCCCTATCCCTTACCGAAAAACTTTCCCACCCTAACTTATGTTAGAGCGGAGTATAGAGTATTAGCACTCATTTCTAAGTGTTGTCCTCTTGTAAGGGGCAAGTTAGCTATACATTACTCACCCGTGCGCCACTAATCCGTCTAGCAAGCTAGACTTCATCGTTCGACTTGCATGTGTTAGGCACGCCGCCAGCGTTCACTCTGAGCCAGGATCAAACTCTCCATAATTTAAATGATTATTTTTTAATTATGAAAAATTAAAAAATAAATAAAATAATGAAGTGAATGATTTAAAACTTATATATAAGAAAGTTTTAAATGGCTCTTGATCACTTGTTTAGATATCAAAGATTGACGTTGAAATAATTGATATATTTAAAATTAACAATAAAACTATTTAAAATAAC
>NZ_JACGAS010000049.1:0-1652 GCF_020138135.1 Campylobacter sp. RM12647
AATAATCTCATTACGTTTTGTTGAACAGCGTTAGCTTGGCTCATTGCATATACACCTGATTGAGCTAGGATTTGGTGTTTACTAAATGTAGCACTCTCAGATGCAAAGTCAACATCTCTAATATTACTTTCAGCTGATTTAACATTTACTTGAGTAACTGAAATATTATTAACAGTTGAAACAAGTTGGTTTTGAACAGAACCAAGGTCACTTCTAATTGCTTCAAGAGCTTTTTGAGCTGATTCAGCAATATTCATCATTGCTTGTGCACCTTTTAAAGTCATTACACCTGCAGCATAACCATTCTTATTATCTCCTGCATCAGTTGCTTGCCAATCATTAGCATTAAAGCCCATTGCATCTGCTGTTTCTCTATCTATAGTAGCATTAGTTTCTCTTAAGCTAACTGTTTTTTCAGAAACATTTTTATCATAGCCTATTGCACTTGTAATGTTAAGTTTTTCAAATTTTCCATCAGCATTTACAATATCTCTAGTAGCTTCTACAACTATGTCTTTACCATTAGTTGATGAAAAACTTAATCTTCCAAAGTTAGTCTTATTATCGTTAGTTAAGCCTATCATTTCTTTAAGACCTGCTCTATTACCTTCATTTAAGCCTTCTTTTAAGCCTTTTAGGAATTGTTGCATAGCGTGAGCTGCAATAGCGTTTTCGCCTTCAGCTGTATTCATAGTTTTACCCTTACCTGCATCAACCACTTTTTGAAGAGCTTGCATAGCTTTATCTATTCTAGTATTTGCATCATCTAGCGTTTGTGGGTTATTACCGGCTTCTTTTATGTCTGCTAGAGCTTTAGAAGCATCTAGCATATCTTGACTTGCGTTAGCTGTATGGTTTTGATTAACCGCAAGGTGTAATGCTCCTATAGCTTCTGCTGTAATATTCTGCAAATCTACTTTACCATCTGTATGAACGATAGCTTTACCTTTAGCATAACCATCAGCTGCAATTCTTGCGTCTTGTTCGTAGTGAGCTGCTTGTAAATCTTCAAATGTATTTTTATCATTAAATATAGAATCTGCTACGTTACCAGCTGGAGCTGCGTTACCTTGTCCGTTACTTGCCCCAGTTGTCCAAGTAGCCTCTAATGATAAGTCTTTAACTTGTTGTCCTTTGTTTGTTGTAATATTTGCGTCATTCACATACAACACATGCTTATCCGCTTTTGCTTCAGAAGTAGTCTTATCATACGCTTGCCCATTCGCCTGAAAACTCTTATCCACCCCATCAGTTATCTTAATACCCCTACCATCTCTATTAGCAAGTACTAATCTTCCTTTTTCATCAACACTAGCCTCAACCCCTGTTTGATCTTTTACAGAGTTAATTGCAGCTCTTAAAGCACCATTTCCATCTTTATCTTTAACTTCAATAGAACCAATAGTAACACCATTTATGCTAAAGCCTTGTAAAGTAGTTCCTGCTTTAATAGGTTGTTCAAATACACTTTGAACCGTAACAGAAGCTTTAATACCTGTTTTATCAGTAGATTTATTAATAGCTTCAACTAAAGCACCTAAACCTTGACCTGCTTTAATATTATTACCTTGAGCAATTTGCACTGGCTCAAATGTAACATCATTAATTCCATCTACGTTTTTAAATGTAAGATTAATTTTATCTCCTAAAGC
>NZ_JACGAS010000050.1:0-1600 GCF_020138135.1 Campylobacter sp. RM12647
AATAATCTCATTACGTTTTGTTGAACAGCGTTAGCTTGGCTCATTGCATAAACACCTGATTGAGCTAGGATTTGGTGTTTACTAAATGTAGCACTCTCAGATGCAAAGTCAACATCTCTAATATTACTTTCAGCTGATTTAACATTTACTTGAGTAACTGAAATATTATTAACAGTTGAAACAAGTTGGTTTTGAACAGAACCAAGGTCTGAACGAATTGCTTCAAGAGCTTTTTGAGCATTCTCAGCAATGTTCATCATAGCTTGAGCACCTTTTAATGTCATAACACCTGCAGGATAACCATTAGTATTATCTCCACCTAAACCTGCTTGCCATTCTTCAGTATTAAAGCCCATAGCATCTGCTGTTTTTGTATCAATCTTAGCATTTGTTTCTCTTAGTGAAACCGTAGCTTCGCTAACATTTTTATCAAATCCAATAGCACTTGTCATATCAGCAGCACCTGCGTGAGCTACTACTTGAATGTCTTTACCACTTGTAGAGCTTAAGCTTAATCTACCTAGATTTACTGAATTTTCTTCAGTTAACCCTGAAGTATGTTTCATACCAAATGAATCTCTTAAGTCAGTAGCTGCTTTTAGGTAACCTTCTAATTTAGCTACATCTTCAGCTGCAGCTATAACTGCTTTTGCTTCTGTTCCTGCAGTGTTGCCTATTTCTTTATCTGCTTTCACTGCTGTATCATAGGCTTTTATTTTATCTGCTAATTTACTTTTTAAATCATTGATAATATTATCAACCGATTTTCCGGTATATGTGTCTGCTGCTATAGTACCAGTTGTTGTACCACTACCTAAAGTATCTGCTCCAGCTAAATTTGCTTGAGCTGTAATAGTTCCTGTTGCACCATCTACTGTTAATGCCCCTAAAAAGTCTTTAGCGGCATTTTCTTTTACAACATCCATTACACCTGCTTCTTTTAATTGTTTAGTTAATCCAAGACCGGTATTATGGTTATTAACATCTTGAAATAACGGATCCCCTGCTTTAGCAGCAGCTAACTTATCAGGGGTACCATTTGCAACTTTATAAGCTGCTCCACCTACCGTTGTATTAATTGTGGCAGTTGAAGCAGGGTTTTTCGCTTCTGCTGCTGTTTTTGTATAAGTAGTCGGACCATCTTCTACCTTAATACCTCTACCATCTCTATTAGCTAAAACTAATCTACCATTACTATCAACTGAAGCTTCTACTCCTGTTTGATCTTTAACTGAGTTAATAGCAGCTCTAAGTGCACCGTTTCCATCTTTTTCTTTAACTTCAATCTTACCAATTTTTACACCGTTAATTGTAAAATCTTCAGTAGTTGAACCTTCTTTAATAGGTTGCGCGAACACACTTTGAGCTGTAACACTAGCCTTAATTCCTGTTTTATCTGTAACTTTATTTACAGCTTCAGCTAAAGCACCCAATCCCATACCTGCTTTAATATCAAAAGTAGTTTTACCACCAGCTGTATTAACATTAGCAGCTATTTGCACCGGCTCTAACGTAACATCATTAATACCATCAACATTCTTAAATGTAAGACTAATTTTACCATCATTATTTCCTAAATTAGCCAAATCCCCAGCCCTAA
>NZ_JACGAS010000051.1:0-1599 GCF_020138135.1 Campylobacter sp. RM12647
TGCCTTCTTTAGTATCTAACTTAGCGTTTATTGTACCAACATTGCTAATATTTCCAGCTTCATCTTTAGCTACTAATTCTAATTTTTCACCATCTTTTACATCATTTAATGTTGCTTTAAAGTTACCATCAGCATCAGCTTTTACTTCAGTTTTACCATTTATTGTTACCACTGCATTTGGCTCTGTTTTACCTTCTACAACATAATTACCATTTAAATCTGGAGTTCCTGTTAATTCTCCTAATAATGGAGCTGTAGTGTCTATTGTCGTTGTAGCAACATCAGATACTATTTTATCATTTACATTATAAGTTACTTCTACCTTAACTTCTCCATCTTTTTCTGGAGTATAAGTAGTTGTAAATGAGCCATCTTTATTAAATGTAACATCAACAACTTTATCATTAATTTTAACAAGAGCTTTATTTTCAACAAATTCAACAGCATTTCCATTAGCATCAACTGGCTTAATTGTTCCACTAATTGTAAGAACCTTATTATTATTTAAAGTATTTTCAACATTAACACCATTGCCTGCAATTTCAACATCAACTTTAGCATCTACTTCTTTACTTGCAGCTTCTAATATAGTAACAACATCTGCTTTACCTTCAAATTTAACTTGAATTAAACCAATATTATTACCAATAATATTCGCATCAAGATTGATTGTAAATGTGCCATCTGCATCAATGTGTCCAACAACTTTAATATCATTTACAACACTATTTAATATATTACTTTGAATATCAAATTCGTAATCTCCTGCTACGCCTTGATAATTTTCTAATTTACCTTTAAGCACTAAGCTATTGCTATCAACTGTTGCTGAATGATCTTTTATAGTATCATCACCATTTACTTCTGTAATAACAAGTTTATCAAATACTGGAGCTACTGGCTTATCTTCAGGTTTAACTTCTGGAGTTACAACATCTTCAGTTTTATCTTCTTCAGGTTGTTTATTGTCTTCAGTGTTTTCAGGTTTATCTTCAGGTTTAACTTCTGGAGTTACAACATCTTCAGTTTTATCTTCTTCAGGTTTATTTTCAGAAGCTGGAACTTCAATAATTGCTGGATTTACACTTGTATTGCCAACTTTATCAGTTGCACTAATTTCTACCTTATCACTAGCATTTGGAATAGTAATTACAAAATTACCATCTTTGTCAGCCGTCGCCTTATCTCCATTAGGAGTTGAAACTACCGCTTCTGGCTCTGTTTTACCTGATACTACTACATTTCCTTCTACAACTTCTACTTTAGTATCTGTTATTACAGGAGCTATATTATCTACACTAAATGAGCTATCTACACTATTATTACCATTCTCAACATGATATTTATATAATAATTCAGCATTTGATAAGTCAAAAGTATAGCTATAATCACCATTAGCATCAGCTGTAACTTTTACAGGGAAATGGATTTGAGCTACATTGTTACCATCTAATGTATAACCAATAACATTTATTGTTACTTCAGAATTAGGTGTAGCTCCACTACCTTTTATAGTAAATTCTGTTCCATTTGTTAATTTACCATCTACAATATTAGAATCTTTATCATATACATTTGCAGTTAAATTTAATGGTTTTT
>NZ_JACGAS010000052.1:0-1598 GCF_020138135.1 Campylobacter sp. RM12647
TGAATATTGCAAGCGATATTAAAGAAGAAGTAACTGAAATCATTGCAAAAAATGATAATTCTTTAAATACAGATAATGTGCCAGAAATTGCTCCAAATAAACCTAGTGATGATTTAGGTATTCCAAGTAATCCAAATACGACACCAGATACGCCAAGTAATCCTGATAATAATACAAGCACACCAGAAAATAAGCCAAATGATAATAATGTGGCAATACCTGATATGCCAGTGATTAAAGATGAAAAAGAATGGACTAAATTAGAACCTTCTATACCTAATAAATACTTTGCTAATAACAATGTAAATAGTTATTATTACTATTCAGAAGATTTAAATTCTAAAAGTGCAGCAAGTCTTAATTTAGGAACTATGACACTTGATTTATATGGTAGAAAATTAGAAAATGATAAGAGTGTTAAATCTTTTGATTATTATACTTTAGATGGTAAAAAGAATACTCTTACTAGCAATAGCTACAATGTTTCTGATTTAGGAACTAAAGAAATCAAAACTCAAAATTATAACTTGCAAAATACTAGTCTTAATACGCCTAATGCTGAAAAGAATTTAGAATATTCATCAGATTATGCTAGTTTTAGTGCAAATAAAAATGAATTAAAAGCTCAATTAGTTGGTATTAATTATGATTTAAGCAAATCAGATTTATCTCATTTTACAACTTTAAAAGATGATTGGAATAGTTTTAAAAGTGATATAGAAAAAAATAATCAAACAGCTATTAATTATTACTCAAATACAAATTCTGCCGCTGAACTTGATTTATCAAGAGGACTTTTAACTTATTATTCAAAAGAGCAAACTAAAAAAGATGGTAGGGATAGTGCTTATAATTTAAGATATTTTGTTATGAACCATAATTATTTACAAATGCGTGAATATGATATAGAAGATTTAGAATACAACGGCTATACAATGAATTTTCAAGCTCCTACTGTTGTAGATTCAACTTCGGATCATTATAGAACTACTGCTTATGTCAATAAAGAACAAATTGAATACACTGCAAAAAATGGTAGTTTGGATTTAAATATTTTAAATATAAAAGAAAATTTAAAATTTACTAATTCTTCAAATTATAGAAAGCAATTAGCTGATTGGGATAATGAGAAAACTAAATTCTTTACAGAATTTTATACAAACCCAGCTCAAGAATTTTATTATGCTGATACGAAAAATAATTATGTTAAGTTAAAGCCAAGTGATTCGTATTTTGCTAGTTATAGTAAGATTAATGATACTTCTGATGTTTTATTTGAATTACAGAATAGTAAATTACTAGGAGTGTATAATAAAAACAATGTAATAACTAGAATAAATCCTCAAGTAAATTCAACTATGGATATTGATAATTCTCAATATAAATTAAAAATTGATAGCAATGAACTTGATAAGACTTCTATTAAATTAGAAACGGAAGCAAGTAAGGCTAAATTACAAATAGAAAGCAAAATAGCAAATGAGGATTTAAAGATAAAAACAGATGAATTAAAAAAATCTTTAAATATTTCAGATATAAATAAAAAGATTAATGAGATTAAAAATAAGTAAGGAATATATATGAGAAAACTTGTAATT
>NZ_JACGAS010000053.1:0-1465 GCF_020138135.1 Campylobacter sp. RM12647
GAAGATTGTTTAAGTAAAAAATTAATATTTTTATTTTATTTTTCAGCATTTTTGTTGACTTATTAGAATAAAAAATGTTAATATATTTCCGACAGTTCCCTAAGAGCCTCTTAACAATGCGCAACCCTTAGGGACATTTGAAAGCTGATTATGGATAAAAAAACATATAATAAACCCCACAGAACTTGGCAAGAACAATTAGAATTGTTAAGATCTAAAAATTTAACTATTTTAAATGAAGATTTTGCTTTAGAAAAATTAAGAAATTTAAATTATTACAGATTAAGTGCATATTTTTTACCTTTTTATGATGATAATAAGAATTTTATTAAAAATACTAATTTCACGGATATTATTTATTTGTATGATTTTGATATGGAGCTAAAAGCTCTAGTTTCTAATGCTTTGCAGACAATTGAGCTATATTTTAGAACACAAATTGCATACTACCATACATTATCCTTTGGTGCTACAGGATATTTATGTGAGTTAAATTTTACACAAAATCATAAAAACATTAAAACACACAAAAGCCTTATAGATACGATATTTAAGGAAGTAAAACGCTCTAACGAAAGCTTTATAAAGCATTTTTTAGATAATTATAATGAAATACCCTTATGGGCAATTGTAGAAGTAATGTCGTTTGGCACTTTATCTAACTTTTACGCATTATTGCAGACAAACGAGCAAAAGAAAATTTCTGATATTTTTAATATAAATAAATCTATTTTAGTAAATTGGTTACATATAGCAACGCTTGTAAGAAATATTTGCGCACATCATTCAAGATTATGGAATAAAACTCTAGCCGTAGTCTTAAAAATTCCTAGCAAAAATGACTTTTTTCAAAATCAAGATTTAAATAATCAAAAAATTTTTGCATTTTTAAATGTAATAATTTATTTATTACAAACTATAAATCCTAAAAACACCTTTTATAATGACTTAAATACATTACTAAATAAATATCCAAATATAAATCTAAAATCAATGGGTTTAAACGATAATCAATATATTATAAAAATATAAGCAAGCTTTTAAAAATATTAATCAATTTTGTATAACATCTCATCACATCTTAGGGGCGAATGGGTCGCCCCCCGCTTTTGCGGGTCTTTCATCAAAACTTTTCACAAATATTTCACATTTTCACAAGTTTTTCACAAAATCCTAATTCTAATTTTAAATTCCGTGAAATTTCGCACTCTCAAATCCTATTCATTTCGGTTAGCTCGTTTAAAAACGAGCTAACACAAGGCTTTTTACGATTTTTTCCTAACAGAAAAAATCACAAAAAGCCACCTATCCCCACATCACAATCACATTTTTAAAAATTTTTTCACATCACCTCTAAAGTTATTTTTTAGCACACCGATATAGTTGTAACTTGATAAGGAAATCAAGACAATTATTTTTTTAAGGAGAAAATTATGGGATTCAGAATTAACACAAACGTGGCGGC
>NZ_JACGAS010000054.1:0-1330 GCF_020138135.1 Campylobacter sp. RM12647
CGATAACTGTTTGGCTCAATTCTTAACCCCAATATTTATCACGTCAAAACCATATTTTTTAGCTTCATTGAAATTTATTATATTTCTAGTATCATAGATTTTTTTAACCTTTATACAATCTTTAAGCTTTAAAAAATCAATATCCTTAAATTCATCCCATTCTGTCAAAATTACTAATAAATCACATTCATTGGCACATTCATAAATTGAATTTGTATAATTAACGTTATCATTTAAAATACCTTTAGCATTATTTATAGCCCTCGGATCATAAACATTTATATTTTGATAATTTTTAATAAATTCTTTTATAATTTCAATCGCTGGACTTTGTCTACAATCATCAGTGCCATTTTTAAAAGCAAGTCCTAAAATACCTATTTTTGGATTATCAATATCTTTTAACATATCCTTAATGTTATTTGCAATTTTTTTAAATCTATCATTATTACCCTTAATGGTAGTTTCTATTAAAGATACTCCTACCCCAAGCTCCTTAGCCATTCCAAGCATTGCTAAAGTATCTTTAGGAAAACAACTCCCACCAAATCCAGGTCCAACGTTTAAAAATTTATTACCAATCCTACTATCAAGTCCAATTCCAAGTGCAACATCACCTATATTTGCCCCGCTTTTTTCACAAAAATCAGCTATTTCATTTATAAAATGTATTTTCATTGCTAAAAAAGAATTAGAAGCATATTTTATAAGTTCAGCCGATTTTCTAGTTGTAATTAAAATTTTATCACTATCAATATGCGAATACAATTCTTTTATTGCTTTACTTGCCTTATCAGAATTACTTCCTATTATAACCCTATCTGGATTATAAAAATCTTCTAAAGCATACCCTTCTCTCAAAAATTCAGGTAAAGATACTACGTCAATATTAGGATTTATTTTGTGCACTATTTGTTCTATTTTATCTCCAGTACCAACCGGAACAGTTGATTTGGTTGCTAAAATAAAATATTTATTTTTATCTCTTAAATTTTTACAAATTTCATTTATCGCTTCAAATATATATTTTAAATCAGCTTTCTCACTATTATTTGATTGTGGAGTTCCAACAGCTAATATAACAATATCAGCTTCATTTATACAAGAATAGGATGTGGTGAAAGTAAGGTTTTCATTAACTACTTCTAAAAATAATTGCTCAATATTATTTTCATATATTGGCAAAATACCATTTTGTAAAGAATGAATTTTATTTTCATTAATATCTACACAAGTAACATTGTGACCTAGTTTAGCAAACCCAATACCGCTGGGCAATCCTACATAACCAGTTCCTATAATAGCTATATTCAACAAACTCTCCAATTTT
>NZ_JACGAS010000055.1:0-1298 GCF_020138135.1 Campylobacter sp. RM12647
ATATTTTCTAAAAAGATTGATAAGTTTGGCTATGATGATTGCAAAGGCTTAGTTCAATTTTATGAACCAGCTGAATATTTAGGCAATGCTAAAAAATATAAATTAAATCTAATCACTCCACATCCAAAGTATAGATTACACTCACAACTTAATAATACTTTTTTAAGAGATTTTGAAGAAGTAGAAGGAAAAGAAAGCTTATGGATGAATCCAATTGATGCAAAAGCTCGTGGTATTAAAAATGGAGATATAGTTCGTATATTTAATGATAGAGGGGAAATACTAGGTGGTGTTTTAGTAACTGAATATGTTAAACCTGGTGTAATTAGAATGCAAGAAGGCTCTTGGTATAATCCTAATAAAAAAGGCTTATGCTTACACGGAGATGTAAATGTGCTTATAGCTGATATTCCAAGTAGCAAACTTGCTTGTGGTAATCAAGCAACTGCTTTAGTAGAAATAGAAAAATATACTAAAGAAATTCCAGCACTTGATTTATTTAGACAACCAAAGTTTAAAGCATAAATTAAATAAAGCCTAAAAGTATATTTTAGGCTTTAAAAATACTTATTAAGATAAGTAATAAAAACAAATAATAATAAGTATAAAAACATTTATAAGGATAATAAAAAATGAAAAAACTAATATTATTAAGTTTAATTACAAGCTCATTATTAGCTAATAATTATGCTTTAGAAAACACTCCTTTAAGTATTAATAATAAAACAATAGGAACAATTATTATAGGAACTAAGTTTGATATAGTTAAAAATGATAATAATAAAAGTGAGATAAAACTTACAGGCTATCGTCCTAAAGGTGGAAAAGCTATTTATGATACTTTAGGTGTCTTATCAAATAGCGTAAATCTTGATGATGCTAATGCTGTTAAAGTAATAGGAACTAAAGTAGATGATTATGATAATACTTGGGAAGTAGTAGAGATAGTAGCTAGCGTTGATAATACTAAGATTACAAATAAAGATATTATAGAAGATGGTAAGGCATTATTTGAAGAAAGATGTGGTATATGCCATGCTTTACATGCTTATGATGAGTTTAGTAAAAATGTATGGCCAAGCACAATTAAATCTATGCAAGATAATGCAAGTTTAGATGAGAATGAATACTATCAAGTAGTAAAATACTTACAAAGAGTAGCTCCTGGTGATGATGAGTGAGTATGCTTTAAAAGTGTAAGTAAATACTAAAAAAGATTAAGGAATTTAAAAGTTTGTTTTTAAATTCCTTTTGAGTGTTTTTTAAATATCTTAGTGGTTTATTGGGTTTTAAAATAA
>NZ_JACGAS010000056.1:0-1203 GCF_020138135.1 Campylobacter sp. RM12647
GTTTTATTTCTTTTATAACTTCATTATTTACTTTTATATTGTGTACAAAACCAGTATTAAAACTTAAATTAATTTGCATTGTAGTTCCTTTATAAAGATAACTCTAAGCTTCGTTTAAATTCTCTTTTTAATTCATTGATAATTAAATTATTATTTCGATTATAAGAATTTGAAATATTATGTAAAGTTAAGGTTTTATGCTGCATTACATCTTTAATATTTAAAGCATATACTCTATATTCAAAGATTCCATTTTGATCTTTATGTACTGCAAATCCTACCCAATATTGTGTAACTTTAAAATAATTACCTAATGCAGCCCAATATTCAAATAATCTTTGAGTATTTAATTCATTGTGCATTTTAGTTTCAGGATTCAAATAGCATTGAGACTGACCCATAGGACAAAGCCCTATACTATTTCTTATCAATAAACCATCACTATTAAATCTAGCACCCAACTCTCCTTGTAAATCTGTAATAGCAAAAACACCATAAGTATTTGAATCTATCCATAACTCTACAGGTATATACCCGCCACGAACCTTATTCATCTCTTCAGTATTTAAAACTTTCACACCTAATGAACTATCACTTATAGCACCTTTGCTAATATCTGCTAATAAATCATTAGCATTAGCACTTAAGCCTAAAACGGCAACTAAAGATAAAACTTTTAATGTTTTTTTAAACATTATCTCTCCTTTATTTTGAAATGACATCTCATAATATCTTAAGAAATTTTAAATAAAACTTAATATTAAAAATATTATTAATATTTGTTACTTTTCGTAATATTTTTAAATAATTCATAATTTTAAATTCCTTTAAAATTAATGGAATTTGAAATAGGAATTTAAACTTTCATATCAAATAAACTTATATTTTTTTGGCTGTATTGTAAAGCCACTTGCAAAAACTCTTCAAATGTTTCATAACTATCTATATCTTTAGGAGCTTTTAGATTTTTACCACTTAGCATTTCATAAGCTAGTTTTTCATACCAATTTAGTATTTTTTTATATTCTTTTGCTAATTCTTCACTTCTTGCTCTTTTAAAATCTTGTGATAATCTATTTGCTTCATCAGCTAAGTATTTTGGCATTTTTGAAATATCGCTTTGAGTTATTAAACCTTTTGCTACCATAGAATTAAGTGGTTTTGCGACATTTTGTGCGAATTCTTTATAATCTACAAATCTAT
>NZ_JACGAS010000057.1:0-959 GCF_020138135.1 Campylobacter sp. RM12647
CCACCCCCCCCCACACATACAACCCACAATAAACCAAATTAATCTCAAATAAATATAACCATTCAAACATAAAAAGCTTTCAAACACCGCTAAACAAACAAAATTAATAAACTAAAAATCAAAGCAAAGCCCAAAAAAATAATAAAATTAAAAACAAGATAGAACTTAAGCTTATAACAAACCAAAAACAAACTCTCAATAAAGCCTAAAATCTTTTCAAAGGTGGCTAATAACGCCTAATCAACTTTTAAAACTTTTTCAAAGGCAATTGGTTTTCAAAGCATTTTTAAAAATAGACAAACTTAAAAAACCCAACCTAAACGCCAAATACCCCACCTCATTTATAGTTCTAGTCTAACTAGCTTTTACAAAGCTAAACAAATGAAATTAACAAGCTAAGACAAACTCTGTGTGGTTTATTTTATGATAAACTTCGTTAGACCAACTAGATTATAGTTTAATATATGGGGTGACTACATCACTTTGGGACACTTTTTAAAGCTAATTTTCATTTGTTTGATAAAATTTTAATTCAATAATAATTTAATGTTAAATAAGCATAAATAAGCTACAAAGCAATTGTTTTACAGTTACTTTATGATACATTTATCTTATAGATGTTTTAAACAACTTTAAAACAATTCAACTATATAAAACCATTAAGTTATTAAAGTGGCTACAAAGCAATTATAGTTATAAAATAATTATAGTTATAAATTGATTTAATTTTAAATAATAAGTAGTAGTTTAAATAGCAATAACAACAGTTATAAAGCAATTATAAATATATTTAATTATGATTATACTATTCCAATTACTATTAGTAGCTATATAACACAATATTTATAAAGCAATAACGGTAACAATAATTTATAAAGTAATAACAAATATATTCAATTACGATTGATAGTTAAAAATAATTAGTAGTAATAAAGTTAAAAGTTAGTAGTAGTTTAAAT
>NZ_JACGAS010000058.1:0-869 GCF_020138135.1 Campylobacter sp. RM12647
CTACCCCCCCCCAACACTAAAAACTCATATCCTAATTATGTTTTATATGCGTAATAAATACTTTTATATAATCAATCTAATTAATTTAATTACTTAATAAGCTTAGTATTAACTTACTCTAAAGTATTTAATTAAGTTTAATTTTTATTACTTTAAATCACTAATTAAACTTAGCATAAAAATACTTTAGCATTAATTACTTATCTTCTAAAAACAATCTAAGCCCTAATTACTGCAACAGAATTTAAATCCAAATTTTATATAAGCTTAATTTTTAAATACTTCGTTTTTTAAAAGCTTTGTTTTAAATAAACTTTATTTGATATAAATTTTGCTATACATAAACCTAGTTTTAAAAACTTCTTTTACAGACACTTCGTTTTTTAAAAACTTTATTTTTTAAAAACTTTATCTTAAATAAACTCTATTTAAATAAACCTAATTGTATAAACACCTCATTTACTACTAATATTGCTTATTAAAGATAAAGATTTGATAGCATAAATAAGAAATTTGCTACCAATAATATTACTTAATTAAAATTAGAAAAAATAATATTTAATTACAATCCTTCACACTAAATATTATTTTTCAACCACTCATATTACTTTAATGATGTTTTCATATGAGATTATGGCTTACGTCTAAATATTATTCTAATATTGATTTAACTTTAACTACCTAAAAAACAATTAATCACCTAAGCTTATTAAATACATAATTCTTTAAACATATAAAGCTACTTAAATTAAATAAGCATACTCATATAATATTTTAAACATATAACTTATAAATACTTCTAGCATATACTAAAACTACTTAAAGCAAATAAAAAACCTATATAAAAAGTAAGAGCTATATTGTATAAG
>NZ_JACGAS010000059.1:0-866 GCF_020138135.1 Campylobacter sp. RM12647
TTCTATCTTACCACTTGGAGTTCCTAATCTATTAGTAATTGGGTCATCTCTAAAATCTTTCATTTTTACGAAATTCTTAGCTTCTTCAGGAGCTTTAAATTCTACATAGCCTTTAGCCCAGAACTCATCAAAGGTTGGCATTGATAGGCCTGTAGCACTTGCTTTATCGCGAGCTTCATTATAAAAATATTGCACCCAACCCATCATATCGCGACCTTCTGTAAAGGCATTTAATGCGTTATCTCCAAAATGTTTTAATATACCACAACAAATATCATAGTCATTTTTCGCATTGTAAAGTGGTTGTATGGCTTGTTTAATTGCAAATATATATCTGTTAGTATTTGCTTTAGTTATATCATTTCTTTCTATTTCAGTAGTAGCCGGTAGAACTAAATCAGCATGTCTTGCACTAGCAGTCCAAAAACAATCTTGAACTATAAAACTATCAACCTTAGCAAATGCTTTTAATTGTCTATTTCTATCTTGATGATGGTGCATTGGATTACCACCAGCCCAATAGATACATTTTATATTAGGAAATACTTTTTTCTTTCCATTAAAATCATATTCTTTACCAGGATTTTCAAGCATATCTACTATTCTTGAAACAGGAATTACTTCGTTTTCTCTATTGCTCCATTCTCCTTTAGTTGATGGACTAACACTTATACCACCAATTCCTGGAAATCCAGCAAAATCCTTGCTCGTGTCAAATGTAGCTCCACTTCCAGCACCATTTAAAGTTAGAGAGCCTGGAATTGGTAACCCACCTGCATAATGATATGCAAACCCATATCCACCACCATCAAGTCCAATTTGTCCTAAAACAGATGCAAGAGTTATCATAGCCCAGTGAGCTTGTT
>NZ_JACGAS010000060.1:0-866 GCF_020138135.1 Campylobacter sp. RM12647
CTCTATCTTACCACTTGGAGTTCCTAATCTATTAGTAATTGGGTCATCTCTAAAATCTTTCATTTTTACGAAATTCTTAGCTTCTTCAGGAGCTTTAAATTCTACATAGCCTTTAGCCCAGAACTCATCAAAGGTTGGCATTGATAGGCCACTTGCTGCTGCTTTTTCTCTTGATTGTTCGTAAAAGTATTTAATCCATTCATTTGCAGTTTTACCCTCTGTAAAAGCTTGGTATTTTTCTTCACCAAAATGCTTAATAATTCCACAAAAAATATCATAATCATTTCTTGAGTTATACATAGGCTTTATACATTCTTTCATAGCGAAGATATATTTGTTTGTATGTGCTTTAGTTATATCATTTCTTTCTATTTCAGTAGTAGCTGGTAGAACTAAATCAGCATGTCTTGCACTAGCAGTCCAAAAACAATCTTGAACTATAAAGCTATCAACCTTAGCAAATGCTTTTAATTGTCTATTTCTATCTTGATGATGGTGCATTGGATTACCACCAGCCCAATAAATTGACTTAATTAAAGGGAAGGTCTTAACTTTGCCATCAAATTCATATTCTTTACCAGGATTTTCAAGCATATCTACTATTCTTGAAACAGGAATTACTTCGTTAGTTCTATTATCCCACTCCCCTTTTATAGTAGTTTTTGTGCTAATTCCTGCAAGTCCAGGAAAACCACTAAAATTATTTGCTTTATCTTCAATATTACCACTATTAGCATTGCCCGTAACTGCACCCGGAGTTGGAACTCCACCATCTGAATAATGGTAGCTAAACCCATATCCACCACCATCAAGTCCAATTTGTCCTAAAACAGATGCAAGAGTTATCATAGCCCAGTGAGCTTGCT
>NZ_JACGAS010000061.1:0-712 GCF_020138135.1 Campylobacter sp. RM12647
TTATTAAGTGTAATAACTCTAACCTATGCAAGCGTAGGTAAAATATCAGCCATTAGAGGTGATGCAGTAGTTATCTCAAAAGGTAATGAAATAAAAGCTTTATTAAATCAAGAACTTGATGAAAGCGATATTATAAAAACGGGAAACAATGCAAGATTACAAATAATCTTTAATGACAACACCGTTACTACTCTAGGTAAAAACACAAGCTTAGAAATAAAACAATTCTTATTAGATGGAAAAAACTCTAAAGTAAATCTTGAAGTAAGTGAAGGAAGCTTTAAGGTAATTACAGGAGAAATCTCAAAACTAGCAAGAAAGAATTTCTCTTTAAAAGCTCATACAGCAACAATTGGTATTAGAGGAACAGTGTTTGTAGGAGAAGTTGGACTTAATATAAACAAATTAGCTTGCTTACAAGGTGCAATAGATGTTAAATTAGGTAATAAAACTTCTTTAATTGATTCAGGAAAACAAATAAGCTTTTCAAATACTAAGGTAATTAAAGTTGAACCTTTAAAAGTAAATGATTTTTCTTTAACCAAAGCAAATATTAATGAAGATAATAAACCAGAAAAAATACAAGAAAAACAAGAAGATAAACAAAGCACTACAAATACTAATAAAGTAACAAGTATTACTTTAAGTAGTGATATTAAAGCTGAAAACACTAATTCAAATTCTAAAAATACTTTACAAACTAGTGAGCAAA
>NZ_JACGAS010000062.1:0-697 GCF_020138135.1 Campylobacter sp. RM12647
TTCTTTAGCATTAATTAGTGATGCACTTCATATGATAACACACGCTTTTGCATTGATAATAAGTTTTATAGCACTAATATTTATTAATAAACAAGATAGTAAAAAAACTTATGGATATTATAGAAGTGAAATAATAGCTGCTTTTATAAATGCTATTATGATAGCTATATTTACTATATTTATTATCTATGAAGCTATTGAAAAACTATTAAACCCAAGTAAAATAGATATAAAGACTATGCTTATAGTATCTTGCTTTGGACTTGTAGCAAATATAATTAGTGCTTTATTATTAATGAAAGCTGATACAAGTAATTTAAATATTAAATCAAGTCTAATTCATATGCTAAGTGATTTACTTAGTTCTGTTGCAATTATTATTGGTGGGATTATTGTTTATTATACTGATTTTTATTTTATTGATTCAATACTAGCTTTAATAATAGCTTTAGTAATTGCTAAGTGGTCTATATCATTATTTAAACAAAGCTTAGATATTTTACTTGAGAGTTCATTCATTGAGATTAGTGAAGTAAAAGAATTTATATTAAAGCAAGATTTAAATATAAAAGATATTCACGATATACACATTCATTCAATCTCTCAAGATTATCATATACTAACAGCTCATATAATCTTAGATGATTTAAATGAGTTTAAAAGTGTTTTACAAAAGCTTAATGCTTTACTTAAGAAT
>NZ_JACGAS010000063.1:0-668 GCF_020138135.1 Campylobacter sp. RM12647
TTTGATTTAAAATATCTTGAAAGTGATAGCGATAATAATGGGGTGTTAAATAGTGATGAATTAATGAATACTTTAATTGATGTTTGTTATTTTGATGAGAATAAAGATGGGGTTTATGTCTTAAGCGAGATTGTTAAAAAAGACAAAATATTAGAAGAAGATATTAATGAATTTGGCGAAAAAAATATAAACACTATTTCAAAAATGATTAATAATAGAATATTTTTTGATAAAGATAAAGATGGAGAAATTTTAGTAAAAGAGCAATATATTGAAGATGAAAGTGAGTATTTTAAAAACTTAAATCAAGCAAAAGAAGAATTAAAAAATAAAAAAGAAAAAATAGAAGCCAATCCAAAGCTAAAAGAATACGCAATAAATGAAGAAAACAATCACATAAGAAAACTAAAGCAAGATATAAAATTATTTAAAAACTCAAATTCTTTAAAGATAAATGAAGATAAAGAAAAAGAATTAAAAGACAAAAATAATTTAGAAGAATTTTGTGAGTTTAGTATAAAGCTAATTGATGAGCTAAAAGCTTATAAATTACTAGATTTAAAAGCTTAATTAATTCTTTAAGTTAAAGGAGAAATAATGCTAAAAATAGATGGATTTTATGTAGATTTAAGCTCTTTTATAAATACAAGTGTTAGTAAAAAAGCTGA
>NZ_JACGAS010000064.1:0-625 GCF_020138135.1 Campylobacter sp. RM12647
CAGATTTGTTTTGTGTATTATCTGTTTCTTCACTTGGCTTAATATTAATAATTCCGTTTTCTGAATCACTAGTATTTCCATTTGTAGTATTATCAACACTTGGAACTTTATTTGCATCTTCACTTGGTTTAATATTAATAATTCCGTTTTCTGAACCTACAACCACATCACTTGTAGTATTATCTACGCTAGGTGTATTTGTTTGAGTATCAGCAACAAGTTTTAAGCTAGCTTCACCTTTAATATCAGTTCCAATTACATTAAATGTAAACTTATAATCTCCAAAGTTATTGCAACCTAATTCTGGAACATATTTAAATTTACCATCAACAGCAAGAACTGAATCAGTTTTAATTAACTTATCATTATAAGTGATAAATACTTGCATTGCTTTAACACCACTAGCATTAATCTCACCTTTAAATAAAGGATTAGCATCTACTGTAGTTGAACCATTGCTAATTTCTTTTAAGTTATTGTGATCGCCTGATTCATCACCTTCAAATATAGATACTTTAATTCCATTTCCAACACTTGGAACAATTACTTCAGGAGTTGTTGTATTATTAACCACTTCATCTTTAGCTGTATTTAAATCTAAACTAAATGAGTATTCTTTCATTTC
>NZ_JACGAS010000065.1:0-543 GCF_020138135.1 Campylobacter sp. RM12647
TAAGATAACAATAATTCTACTTCTTAAGGGCCTATAGCTCAGCTGGTTAGAGTGCACCCCTGATAAGGGTGAGGTCACAAGTTCAAGTCTTGTTAGGCCCACCATTTTTATTCTTTTTATCTATCTTTTAAATTATTTTTTTAAATCTTTTTAATATATGTAGTTTTTAGTATTATTTTAGGTTTTACTTGTGTATTTATTTTAGATTAAAACTTATAAATAATATTTATATTTTTAATGATATTTGAATTTATTTAAAAATACTTATTTTTACTTATTTAGCTTGTAGTTATGTTTAAAGCTATTTTTATATAAATTATAATACTTATTAAAGTGGTGTGATATTTGATAGCATATATATTATCTTTTTAAAATAACTCTTATAGTAATAAGTAATTTAAATTATAAGTGATAATTATGTTTTTACTATTAAATAAAATATTAGTTGTATTTTTAAGAGTTAATATAATTAATGTTTTTATAAAGTATTTATAAGTTTTAAATTCTTTTAATAAAAATAGCTTTTTATGTTTAGTGATTATG
>NZ_JACGAS010000066.1:0-538 GCF_020138135.1 Campylobacter sp. RM12647
TAAAAATCACTAAAAAGCGGGTGAAAAATATTATTATAAAAGTTCGTGAGATTGGGCTTGTTGAAGTAGTATCGCCTTATTTTATAAGTAGAGTAAAAATTGATGAGATTTTAAGACTTAAAAAAGATTGGATAGAACAAAGATTAAACGAGCTTAAAACTACTAAAAAAGCAGAGCTTTTGAGTGGTAATTTTGTATTGTTTTTAGGACGAAAATATATTTTAGAATTTGATTTAAGAATTTCAAAAAATGTAGAAATTCACAATGATAAAATCATTTTAAAATGTCTTGAAACTGATGAAAATAAAGAAAAATTACTTAATGATTTTTATAAAATTCAATCAAAAGAAATCTTTAGCGAAATTTTAAAAAGATTTTGTGTGATTGTTGGTAAAGATATAAAAGCTTTGAAAGTGCGAAAAATGAAAACTCGTTGGGGTTCTTGCAATACGAAAAAATCTTATATAAATCTAAATACCGAATTAATTAAAAAAGATATATTAGCAATAGAAGCAGTAATTATGCACGAATTAACACA
>NZ_JACGAS010000067.1:0-533 GCF_020138135.1 Campylobacter sp. RM12647
TTTTTTAAATTTGATGAAAGCAATATCGGAGTAAAACTTAGTGACAAGAATATTAATAGATTAAAAGAATTTTTTAATGAAGATAATTTCATTGATACTAGCAAAGGCATTATTTTAGATAAAGATGCAGCAAGTTTTGTCGCTGGGTGGTTTAGTGATGTAGCGTATAAGAGTAATTTTTTAGCAGCCGATAGAAATAACGATGGAGAAGTAGATAAAAAAGAAATTGATTATACTATCTATGCATTTGCTTTATATATAGAGCCAACTAAAGATGGTTCAGGACAAGCTACTAAAGTTGCAAGTTATGTTCCAAGTATTTTGACTGTTGATAATAAACAATCAACTGATATTAGCACAATACTTGATGGGAATATTAGTATGGATAAAAATCTTGATGGCTATATAACAATTGCTGAAAAATACAATTATTCTGACACTGCTTACCAATATGGAGTATTTTTAGATAATCTACCTTTTATGACAATTTCACACAAAAAAATAAATACTAATATAACTGAAGAATTAAATAA
>NZ_JACGAS010000068.1:0-511 GCF_020138135.1 Campylobacter sp. RM12647
TATAAACGAAGGTGCAAGAAAGCAAGCAAGTAGCTTACAAGAAAGTGCAGCAGCAGTAGAAGAGATGAGTGCATCTATGCATGCAGTAAATCAAAAATCAAACGAAGTTATTAAAAACGGAGAAGATATTAAAAATGTTATTACTATGATTAAAGATATAGCAGAACAAATTAATCTACTTGCACTTAATGCTGCAATTGAAGCAGCACGTGCAGGTGAGCATGGAAGGGGCTTTGCTGTAGTTGCTGATGAAGTAAGAAAGCTAGCTGAAAGCACTCAAAAATCACTAACAGAAATAGAAGCAAGTGTTAATGTATTAACTCAAGGTATAAATGATATGAGTGAAAGCATTAAAGAACAAACTCAAGCAATATCTCAAATAAATGAAGCAATAAGTAGTATAGACGAGCTAACACGCGCTAATGTAGTAGTAGCTGATAATACTAATAAAATATCAGATGAAGTAGATTTAATGGCTAGTATTGCTGTTGAAGCTGTTATGAAGAATAAA
>NZ_JACGAS010000069.1:0-506 GCF_020138135.1 Campylobacter sp. RM12647
GCTAAGCGCTCATGCAAACGCATCTATGAACAATAGATCAATTGACAGTTCTTTAAATAAGTTAAACTCAGGTTTTAGAATTAACTCTGCTGCTGATGATGCTTCAGGTATGGCAATTGCTGATAGCTTAAGATCTCAAGCAAGTTCTCTTGGTCAAGCTATTATGAATGCTAATGATGCTATTGGTATAATTCAGACAGCTGATAAGGCTATGGATGAGCAAATAAAAATACTTGATACAATTAAGAATAAAGCTATTCAATCAGCTCAAGATGGTCAAACAACTGAAACAAGACGCTCACTTCAAGCTGATATTTCTAGACTTATGGAAGAATTAGACAATATTGGTAATACTACATCATTCAATGGTCAAAAGCTTCTAAGTGGAACGTTTTCAAACAAAGAATTTCAAATTGGTGCGTATTCAAATGAGACTGTTAAGGCTAGTATTGGGGCAACTACAAGTGATAAGATTGGTTTAACTAGGTTTGAGACTGGGCATAATG
>NZ_JACGAS010000070.1:0-504 GCF_020138135.1 Campylobacter sp. RM12647
ATAATTTTTCTTAGTGATTATTATCCTAAAGCTTTTATGTTTTTATAATCTTTACCTATCACTCAAAAAACTTGTAATTTTAATAATCATTACTTATGACCCAAAAAGCTTTTTATATTTTTAATTTTCTTTTATCTTTTTTACCTATTCACTCTCATTATTATTTATAACTAGCAATTCATTTGCTAGTTATAAATAATAGTCTCAAGAGTGGAAAAACTAAAGAATTTAAAACAGGAATTTTAATTTTAAAACTAAAACCACAAATCAAATTCTTAATTTAAATTCCATAATTTTTAATGTTAAACACTCAAAATCTTACCAATTTTACTAACTTAACTAGCGTTGGTTCTTTTTGGAGTTAAAACCAAATTCTTAGTTTAAATTCTTTATTTTTAAAATTATTAAAAATACACCTAAAAATACAATGAGTTAACTTAAAACTTTTTCAATTCATAAATATTACAAATTCTAATGAGAGTGAATAGGTAAAAAAGATAAAAG
>NZ_JACGAS010000071.1:0-481 GCF_020138135.1 Campylobacter sp. RM12647
GCTTAAAATCATCTACATTTAGGTTATCATCTGCAAAAAGCTCCATAATCTCATTAGCGTAATCTTTGGGTATTTTAAAAAATCTACCACTTAAATCAAGCCCATCAATACTATTATCTTTTAAAAATTGAACTAAATCTTTTACTTCATCAGCACTTGCGTTGCCTTGATATGCCTTTTGATAAATACTATTAGTTTTAATGCCGAATGCTACTTGAGCCTTTAGCTTAAACTCGCTAAGCCTTGCATCATCGCCTTTTTGATATTTAAATACTTCTTCATTGCTTGGTAATTGCTCGTTTGGGTCTTTTTCGTAAGTAATTATTCCTTTTAGCATTTCGTTTTCTAAGGCTTCATAAATCTTACTGCCTTTTTCATAAGCTCCTATTTTACTAAGCACAGCATTTGGATCATATGTGCCCCATTCATCTTGTGGGGCGTCTTTTAAAATATTTGCGATTTGTTCTTTTAGATTATCTTT
>NZ_JACGAS010000072.1:0-476 GCF_020138135.1 Campylobacter sp. RM12647
GTGTTTTATTAAGCCCTATTGCAGGTGTTTTAGCAGGTGTTTTACTAAGGAAAAAAAATGAAAATTAAAAGACAAAGTATATTTAATCAAATAACTCATTTAGGAATAATGATTAGTGTTTTTGCGTTGATTTTTAGTGGTATTTTGCAAATGCCTGTCGCAAAAAGATATATGATTTATAAATTACCTTTAATGTCTTGGAGTGTGGATTATTATATTAGTTTAATGGTTCATTATATTTTTAGTATTAGCTTGATATTTTTTGTGTTTTTGCATATTACATATTATATTTTACGCAAAGATTTTTCAATACTTCCAAAAAAAGGTGATATTAAAAAAAGCATAAAATTAATCTATGCAATAATTTTTAACAAAGAAGAAGAACCTTGCGAAAAATACCTACCAGAACAACGCCTTGCGTATTTAGGACTTGTAATTATTATGGTTATTTTGATTATTACAGGGCTTATTAAAAC
>NZ_JACGAS010000073.1:0-466 GCF_020138135.1 Campylobacter sp. RM12647
GCCTTGAACTATAACGCTTATTGTTGCATTTATTTCACTAAGGCTTTTTTGAGTTCTCTCAGCTAAACTTCTTACTTCATCAGCTACTACGGCAAATCCTCTACCATGCTCTCCTGCTCTTGCAGCTTCTATTGCAGCATTTAATGCAAGTAAGTTAGTCTGGTCTGCTACATCATTAATTATTTCTAAAATAGATTTAACATTATCAGCATCACGGCTTAATTGCTCAATCTTACTAGCTAAAGCACTTTCTATATCAGCACTATGATTTATTTGATTGGTTAATGAATTAATAGCATCGTTTGCTGATTTTATAAACTTACTTGCATTACTTAATTCATCTTTACCTTTAGCTGCACCAATTACACCTTTATCAAGGTTATCTTTAGTATTAGTTCCTTTATTAGCTACTTCTGTAACTATTACGCTACCTTCTTCTGCACGCTTACCTGTTTGAAGACTTGTA
>NZ_JACGAS010000074.1:0-466 GCF_020138135.1 Campylobacter sp. RM12647
ACCTTGAACTATAACGCTTATTGTTGCATTTATTTCACTAAGGCTTTTTTGAGTTCTCTCAGCTAAACTTCTTACTTCATCAGCTACTACGGCAAATCCTCTACCATGCTCTCCTGCTCTTGCAGCTTCAATTGCAGCATTTAATGCAAGTAAGTTAGTCTGGTCTGCTACATCATTAATTATTTCTAAAATAGATTTAACATTATCAGCATCACGGCTTAATTGCTCAATCTTACTAGCTAAAGCACTTTCTATATCAGCACTATGATTTATTTGATTAGTTAATGAATTAATAGCATCGTTTGCTGATTTTATAAACTTACTTGCATTACTTAATTCATCTTTACCTTTAGCTGCACCAATTACGCCTTTATCAAGGTTTGCTTTAGTATTAGTTCCTTTATTAGCTACTTCTGTAACTATTACACTACCTTCTTCTGCACGCTTACCTGTTTGAAGACTTGTG
>NZ_JACGAS010000075.1:0-371 GCF_020138135.1 Campylobacter sp. RM12647
TTATTAGGAACTAGCATACTAATTCCTAATAATAAGTTTATTTTTAAGCTAATGAATCAAGTTCTAAATTCATTTAGCTTTTTGTTTAGTTGTTCTGTCATCTCACTTAGATGATTTGCTGCTCCTGCTATTTCTTCTACACTTCTTGCGTTTTCATTAGTGATAGTATTCATATTATTTACTCCACTTAATATCTCGCTCATATCTTTGCTTGTGCTTATATAATCATTTACAGTTGCTTCACTAATTTTTACAGCTTCACTCATTACTTTACCCATTTCATTAATTGTATCTTGGGTATTACTTGCTACTTGAGTTAATTTACTAATTTCTGCTGAATTAGTGCTCATTTGCTCGCTTGCATCTTTAAT
>NZ_JACGAS010000076.1:0-308 GCF_020138135.1 Campylobacter sp. RM12647
TCCTGTTTTTAAGCTTGATAAATATACTTTATATGTTCCAACTTCCCAACCACTACCATCTACTCTGTTTGTTAAATCAGGAGTATATGTAAATGTTCCATCTGGTGCAGCTTGGAATTCTTTCATAATTGCTTCATCTTTACCTGTAGCATTATTTGGTTTTACAAATAATAATACTAAAGTATCATTAGCAACTGATTTACCTATAAATGTTGGAGTAGTATCAAATGTTCTACCACCATTTGGAATTTCAGTTAAGTTGTTGAAATATCCATCTTCATCGCCTTGGAATACTTTAAATTCTAAAG
>NZ_JACGAS010000077.1:0-259 GCF_020138135.1 Campylobacter sp. RM12647
CTCCGTGATGAGCCCTTTGAAAACCCCAACCTGCCATAATCATAGTTCTATTTTTAGCCATAAGTTCTGCTAATTCTTTTATTTTTTCTGCTTTTATACCTGTGATTTTTTCTGCTAATTCAGGAGTTTTTGGATTATTCTCATCAAATAATCTTTCTTTTAATTTAGCAAATCCTACCGTGTATTTTTTAAGGAATTTTTCATCGTGAAGATTGTTTTTAATTAGATGATAACACATTGCTTCTACTAAGGCAACATC
>NZ_JACGAS010000078.1:0-256 GCF_020138135.1 Campylobacter sp. RM12647
TGTAAATAGCACTATTAATCTAAGCCAAATAAGACAAGATATAAAAACAAATAATTTTGAATATAAAACAAGTGATAAAGAATTAAATGTATTTTTTAGCCTTGATAATAAAAGCGTAGGAATTAGCTTAGATAAAGATATTTTAAAAGATTTAAAAAGCTTTTTTAATAAAAATGATTTTTTAGAAGAAAATGGAAAAACTATTTTAAAAGGCGACGCTGCTAATTATGTAGCAGGTTGGTTTAGTGAGATTGCT
>NZ_JACGAS010000079.1:0-254 GCF_020138135.1 Campylobacter sp. RM12647
TCTATGAATTTAATTACGAGCTAACAATTGATGGTTTTGAGCATTTTTATGATAAAAATTCTTTTATTTTTAAAGATGGAAAATTATTTGTAAAATATTATTACTTTAATTTTAATAATAATTTGCTTGAAGAAAATTATGAGTTTTTAATAGATGATTGTGGTTATATTGAGCGTATGTAGTAAAAGAGTTAGTATGAAAGTAATTAATAATTGTTAGGATTTTAAATGTTTTTTAGAATAGTTAAATTAATA